>CAYPTZ010001053.1:0-1689 GCA_964413395.1 uncultured archaeon
CTTTCTTTCAATGGTTTTAAGAGAGGAGAAACATCTGCACTCATTTCTAATATATCTGCAATAATAGTTATCATTTTGGGACGATTTTCCGCTTTATTAGCAATCATTGAATAAGATTTTAAACCCAAGATTTTTTCTATCGTATCCGGAGGCATGGCATCAGGTAAATCTTGTTTATTACCAATTACCGCCGTGTGAGCATTAGGCGCCTGTTCCTTGATTAACTCTAAGAAAAACTTGCTTTTTTCAACATTTTCTATTGTTGAATCAGTAATTAACAAAACAGCATCACTTCCTTTTATGAAATTAGTCCAAAGATAACTAAATTGCTCTTGCCCGGCAAAATCCCATAAACTGAATTGCAATTTCCCAATTTTAATTGCTGCGATGTCTCCTGTTATCGTAGGTACATGTTGCATTGGAATTTCTTCCGCTTTTATGAGCCTTGTTGTCGTAGTTTTTCCAACTCCGGAGAATCCACATAATGAGATTTTAGGTTTTAGGTTTCTATGAATGGCATCAATATTTGGATCAAATACTTCAAAGGTTGTAATATCACATTTTTCTTTAATTCCTTTTTAACATAATCAAAACTATCGTTCAATCCTGTTACAAAAATAATGATTAATCCGAGATTTTTATCCGTGATATATGAAATTCTAAACTTATAGTAATCATGAAATTCCAACTTTTCTTCAGTTGAACCTCTTCCAAAAACATCTTCTTGAATTTGTTTAAAATGATTATCAAAAATATCATCCGATAATGCCTTTCCGAATTGTCTCCTATAAAGAAGTTCTTCGTCTTTAAAAATATATACTTGTCTTAATATATCGAGTCACCTAATTTTGTTAAATCTATTTTTTCTTTTCTCAATTCGAAATAAATTTTATTAAATCTTTTATTATTGAATATTTTTTTTCTTTATTTTCATCATCTTTTAATGTTGCTTCAATCTTCTCAATATCTTGAGAAAAATCAAAATTAGTGAATTTATTCAATTCTTTTTCTATGATATTATCTTCTAATTTATTAAGAAATAGCTTTATACCTGGCATTAATTGTGCTAAATTTACTTTTAAATCTAACTTTGAAATCAATATCAATTTTTTGCTAAATGTGAATAAATAATTTTGTTTTTGCGAAGCAAGGGTAAAATAATCAATTTGCTGTAAATTTAATTCACTCGCAATTTGATTACTATTATTCATAAATTCTAAAATATGATTTGGAACGATCTTTCCTTTAGAAAATTCTTTAATTAACGACCCTAACACAATACCATACTTATTTGCGATAGCACACTCCGCATTTAATTCGGTCTTGAGTTGTTTAATGAGTTCATCAAAATTCATATCTTCCATGTTAAAGAAACCATTTTTTTATAAGTTAATATAAGAAAGATTATTTATATTTTTCTTATTTTAGATTATTAAGTACAGTGATTCTTATACATTAATATAATTATAATACTTAGGTATAAGGTAAGAGATTGAAGTAAAATGATTTATATTATTAATTAATATTAGATCTATGGGAATAAAAATATTATAATACAATATATCTGAATTTCATGATAAAATATCACTTTATTGAAAAGGAATCTGATATAACGATTATTTCAGAATCAAAACCTGCAATCCTAAGAGCAAAAGAAGAATTTTATTACCAACGTAAAATATTAGAAAG
>CAYPTZ010001054.1:0-1688 GCA_964413395.1 uncultured archaeon
TTATTGCTAGAATTTTGTGTAACAATCACCATTCTCTTATTAATAAATTTCCCGATTTATAGATTCATGTTCCAAAATCCTTGGTTATTATTATTTATTCCTATATGTATTTACGGGTTATTTTTTCTATTTTTATTGATAACTTCAATTTTATCTACAATTTTCTATAAAATTTTAATTAAAATTGAACCCCCAAAAGAAGGTATCTTTCCTATTAGTGGGAGAGAATTCAAATTTTATTACATTAGATTTTGGATATGTTATTATTTAATATATTTTGCACGAGCTATGCCATTACCTTGGGCTGATATGTTCATATTTCCAATATTTGGATCAAAAATCGGAAGCAATGTTGTATTATATGATAGCTGGATTGATCCTGAGTTTGTAGAAATTGGAGGTTCATGTATGATTAGTTTAAACACTCAAATCCTAAGTCATTGTATAGTAGGAGATCAATTTATTGTAAAGAAAGTAATAATTGAAAAAAATTCAATTGCCGGAGCTTGTGCCATTATTTCTCCTGGTACTTATATGGAAGAGGGTGCAGTTCTTGGTGCAAATTCATCTACTGCAATAGATCAACGCTTATCTTCATATGCAATACATGTAGGGATGCCTGTAAATAAATCATTTCCTGTGAAATTGCAACAATTAGATAAAAAAGAACTTATTGATGATCAAAATGAGTAGTCCAACCAGTATGAAGTTGGCTCCACCGACATATGTGGATCCAAGAATTCGAAGAAAAAATATGATTTTTTTTATTATTCAGATTTGGATTTGTTTGATTCCCTTAAGTTATCTCTTTTATTGGTTTTATTATGACTATTTGATTGAACTACTTCCATTTACTCTAGAACCGATTAGGAGCTCATTTAGAATTTTTATAGAGCAATATTGGGTTCTTCCAATATATATCATTTTTATTATAACACCTCCTATCCTAATTTTCATTTATGTGATAACAGTTGTGTGGACTGCAATTGTAACGAAAACAGTTATTTTTTATTTTAAACTTCGCCATAAACCCATTGAAGGTGTTTTTTATCGAGATATTAAAGATAAAGACTATTATTATTGGAATAAAAGAAATTTATCTCGAATTTTTCTATTCTGGCTTTTACATTCTATGCCCTTTACTTTCCTGAAAATCACTTTTACATTTCGTTTTTTGGGAGTTAAAATTGGTAAAAATCCAAATTTAAATCATTGTTGGATATCTCCAGAATTCGTAGAAATTGGAAAAAATGCAATAATTGGACCTTCATCTGCGCTATATAGTTTTCAATTTCAAGATGATAAATTATTGGTAGCTAGAGTTATTATTGGTGATGATGTAATTATTGGTTCTCAGTCAACAATTTTACCTGGAACACACATATCTAATAAAGTTGTTGTTGATTCGGGGTCATTTTCTCATCCTTTTTCTAAATTAGAAGAAAATTGTTTATATAAAGGATGTCCAATCAAAAAAATTGAAAACTCACCTGATTAAATGTTTTTCAAATTCTGAACTTTTTAATTGGAAAAATACATTTCTATTAATTAATGACATTAAAAGAAAAATTTCTTGAAATTTGGAAAATCGCACCAGAAGATATTCCTGAAAAAGAGCGAATATTCAAAAAAGGAAAAATATTTAATATTATTATTTCATTTTCCATAAGTATATTTCGGGGAGATTG
>CAYPTZ010001055.1:0-1688 GCA_964413395.1 uncultured archaeon
ATAAGTATTTCGACTATACTTTAAATAGATACCTTTTTCAAGTTTGTAGGCAAGCTGAATTTGCTGATTATCTTGAAATTTTATTGATAATTCCTTTAATTTTTCTAATACACCAAATGCTTCTTTTTTTTTTTGTTGAATTATCATCATCCAAATTAAAAAGTGATAGCACCTTAATCTTTGATAAAATTCATTAGTTTTTTCAAATAGATCTATTGCTGTAAATAAATGCTTTGAGCTTTCACAAAAATTTCCTCGCTCAGCTAAGATCTCCCCATATATACTATGAAATAAGGGTACAGCCAATAAATCATCCATATCCTCTGAGATTAGAAATAACTTGTGCATGAAATTATATGCTTTTTCTAATTTTCCTTGTTTACTATAAATTTGAGCAATCATACAAAGAGAATATGCCATTTCTAGCTTATTTCCCCGAATTTTTCGGAGTTTATATGAATTTTTTTGTTGTTTTAGAGCCTTAACGAAATCTCCATCTCTATAATAATACATAGCCATTATTGTTGATGCATAATCTTCAGCATGAATATTCTTGAATTTTGTTGATATTTTCATACTATTGTCAATAGCTTCCTTGATTCCAATTTCACTTCCACTTTGAAACAAGGCCATGGCTTTATGAAGATAAATCCAAGCAGTTGTCATGTTAAGTTCAAATTTAGTACTGATTTCTAATGAATTATCAAAATTGGTAATGGCTTTTTGAAATTGATTTGTTAGACTATAAACCAATCCAATATTGCACAGAGCATTAGATATACCCAATAAATTATTTATATTTTCAAATATCTTAAGACCTTTATTATGGAATTTAAGAGATTCTTCATATTGGTAAGATTTTTGATAAATTGCTCCCTTAGTTAAAAAGTATTTTGCAGAAATTAACTGATTTTTTTTATTTTCATTATTATAGAATTTATTAGCGATAATATCTCCCTGCTTAATTAATAAAAAAGATTCTTCCATCTTATTTAAAGATTCTAAGGATTTTATTTTCAGAATAATCCCATAAAACTCATAATATATATTTTTTTCCTTTCTACTCTCTTTTAATAGTTGATCTGCAATTGCTAAAGCCATATCATATTTAGATATGGTATTGTAATATAATGATTTTAATATTTTTATTTCCATTGCTTTAATATTTGAAATGGGTTTTTCTTTTTCCCACTTTTTTATGATAGATAAAGCTTCTTCATAATTACCAAATTCAATTAATTTTTCGATTTCTTCAAATTTTTTTTCAAGTTGTTTCATTTATAAAATCTCCCAAAATTATTGAATTTGAATTAAAATTGGATTAAAATTGGTTTTAAAAATAAAATCTCATTAAATATATTTAGTTTTAGATTTTAAAAAGAAATTCCTTTTTTTATTGTTAATATTACAATTTATTTGGAAAAAAATATTAAATTATGAATAGAAACAACAAAAATGATGATTATCTTTGTTGGAAAACTTCATTTATACAATATTGAAAATCAGATTTTGATGGATTATTATCATTTATATTATTATAGAGATAATTCCAAATTTTTAGTGATTTCTTTAATTTTTGCAGTAAATTATTAATTTTTCTTTCTGCAATAAAAGAGCTCCCCTCAAATACATAATCAATTTGAAAATTTTTAATTTTTCTTTTAATCAACAAATAATTTTCAATTTTA
>CAYPTZ010001056.1:0-1683 GCA_964413395.1 uncultured archaeon
TGGCCATTCTGTAACCAAAGCTAAAATATCTGCATTTTTTACTGCTTCAAAAGGAGTTTTACAGAATTTAATATTTTTATTTAATAATTTCTTTTTCGCATTTTCTGTGGCGACAGGGTCATAGATTTGAATTTTGCATCCTGTTTTTTGAAGAAATTTTATTATCTTAATTGCTGGCGATTTTCGAACATCATCGGTATTTGGCTTAAAAGCCAAACCCCATATACAAATAGTGTTTCCGTTTACTTTCTTTAAAACCTTTTTAATTTTTCTGACAAAAATTCTTTGTTGAGCTTTATTAACTTTTATTACTGCCTTTAAAAGTTTAAAATTATATCTTTTACCATTGGCAATTTTTATCAATCCATCAATGTCTTTTGGAAAACAGCTTCCACCGTATCCAATTCCTGCATTTAAAAATTTGGGTCCAATTCTTTTATCTAAACCAATCCCTTCAGCTATATTTTGGATATTTCCTCCTACTTTCTCGCAAATATTGGCAATTTCGTTTATAAATGAAATTTTTGTTGCTAGAAAGGCATTAGCTGCATATTTAATTAACTCGGCACTCTTAATATCAGTAATTAATTTTGGGGCTTTTATTGAAAAGTAAATATCAAGCATTATTTTCCTTGCTTTTTCATCTTCTATTCCAATCACTACCCTGTCTGGCTCCAAAAAATCTTTTAGGGCCGAACCCTCTCTTAAAAATTCAGGATTAGATGCAACTGAAAAATTATCTTTGTAATATTTTCTAATTTCTTTTTTGGTCCAATTTCCGCTTCCTATCGGAACCGTACTTTTATTGACGACAATTTTATAATTGTTAATTGATTGGGCAATTTCTTTAATTGCAGATTTGAAATATTCTAGATTTATACTTTTATCTTTTTTTGATGGTGTGTTAATACAAACAAAAATTATTTCACTTTTTTTAACCGCTTCATCTAAATTTTCAGTAAATTCAATATTTTTTCTATGATTTTTAAGAATTTTACCAAGACCCGGTTCGAAGATTGGAATAATTCCTTTTTTTAACTTTTTAATCTTGTTTTTATCTTTATCCATACAAACAACCTTATGTCCAAGATAAGCGAAACAAGCTCCTGTTGTTAGTCCTACGTGACCTGTACCAATTATCGCAATTTTTCTTTGCATAAAATTTTATCTTTCTTTTATTATCCAAATGTTACCAGAAAAACCCAATTATTCACAAACTAAATAAAGAGCGGCGTCAGTTTTTTTATGATTATAAATTTTGCTGTCGGCTTCTATAAAATAGATAATTTTATTGTCAATATTTTTTACTGCATGCGCTATTTTTGGGAAAACAGTAATAACCTTTGGTTTTTTCGGGTTAAGCTTAAGATGGATTTTTTCTTTTGTCTTTGGGTTTTCAAGATAATATTCTGCCTTACCTCCAATTATTAAAAACCACTCGGTTTTATTTAGATGATAATGATTGCCTCTTACCTCGCCGGGTTTAATAGAAGCGACAGAAATTTGTTTTATTTCGCAACCCGTTTTATTTATCTTAAGCATTTCAACAAACCAACCCCTCTGGTCAGGATGTATTTTTAGTTCCTGAATTTTGTATTTTATTTTATTTTTTACAGATTTAGCCATTTTTTGTTTTTAGAATCTAATGTCCATCTTACTGCTTTTTTAATTGAATTTTCCAAA
>CAYPTZ010001057.1:0-1681 GCA_964413395.1 uncultured archaeon
TTTGTATTTAATAAATATTTATTCTGTAGCAATACTAAATCTAATTCGAAAATGAAAGAAATACTATTAATTCTTTTGGATTTCCTTTAATCTATCAAAACTTTCTAATTAGAATGTAAAAAAAGGTTTTTTCCGACAATAATGTTCATTGTGATAACTTTTTTTCCAAACCCCTTTATATAGAAAAAAAATTTTATATATTCATATAATAAAAATGTAAAAATTCATTTTTAATATAATAGTCAAAAGTTGAATACTCATCAAATTTTATCAATAGATAATACTAACCATAATAAAAATAATAGAAATACAACATAGTATTTTATAAAATGGTGTAAATTATAAATAAAAAAGCTAATAAAACTATATTAATTGGGATTTCATTTTTACTTTTGCTTTTAAATCCCATCAATTTATTTTCAATAGAACAAGCAAGTGCTGAAACCGCTCCATTTAGCCATCTTTTAACTTGGTCGGGATTACCATTACCTACTAGCGGTATTGATCAAACAACATCTTCGTAAGTACAACGTAGAATTGGTACTGGAGATTGGACAAATATTGGATCATTATTTACTGGGGTAGGTCCCCACAGTTTAACAGTAGATATGACTTCTGTAAATACTTGGCAATTTCAAGTATATAGGGAATCCGGATAGATTGATGAGATGCATCAATATCATGTTACTGCTTCAGATACAGTAGAATATCATATTTTTTATATAGATGATGGAAATGCACCCATTTTTGACAATGAACCTAATAATTTAGATCTTGAATTGGGGGTTGATTCTGGAGAAATTTCCTGGAATGCTACAGATGACACTCCAAGATATTATTATGTGAATGGGGGAAGTGCAACAAGTTATACTTCAGGAACAATGTATAGTGTATCAATTCCAAATACACTAAGTACTGGTACTCATCAATATGATATCACAGTAGATGATAGAGATGGTAGAACTACCACACGCAGTGCATATGTTATTGTTTCAGATACTCTTGGACCAAATATAGAAAATATTCCTTCAGATGTTGTTCTTGATTATGGTGATAATGATCAGATTGATTGGCTTTTTACTGATCATGATAATATTCATACTGGAACATATTCAATTATGAATGGGACTTATAATCAAATAGCTTTTGGAATTTTAAAAAAAAAAGTAGTAATAAACAAAATTATTATAATCTATAGGATTAAAACAATACCTGCTATGATTACTAATAAACCACCAAGATCATTTGAAAATAGAACGGCAATAATTCCCAATATAATCATGGTTACTGCATTGAAACCAATACTCGATCTTCGGCTACTTCCGGACAATGCAGAAAGTAAAATCACAATTCCCAATATGATTGATAATATCCCCCATACTATCAATTCTAATGTGGGAATTAAATCAAATTCAAAAAAATGAATACCTCGGCCAGATCCACCAATCATTTGTATTCCAGCAAATAAAATTAATATTGCACCAATTGCGGCTAATATTTGCGCAATGACAACATTATCTGATCTTGACATATATATATTTTGTTGGGACTAATTATAAACCTTTACTTTGACTGTAAAAATCTTTCTTATATTAGATTAAGTATGGTAAAAAATTGATTTAAAAAAGAAAAAAACTTTAGCCAGATGACCTAGCGGTCATCCTTAGAGATAAAGTTTCCA
>CAYPTZ010001058.1:0-1676 GCA_964413395.1 uncultured archaeon
GAATGGTTTTGGAAATGATAATAAAAGAAAAATATTGAAAATACCTCCATTTTTTTCGATTGAAAATTCCTATAAAAAAGATCAAAATCAAATGCATTTTTCAACCTTCAATTTAGCCCCGAAAGATTTTAAGAAATATCGAAATGTGGATTATAGAAATGGGTGTTCTGTGTTAAAAGAATGTGGAATAGGATTAACTCCACTAGGATATTATCCGTGTGCTTTAGCTGGAGGTATTGATCGGATTATGCAAAGAAATAATGGAAGGAAAGAAATTCCAAGTAATAATGATGATATGGAGGATTTATTAGAAAAATTCTGCCCCCTTTGTGGAAGATTTAAAGATAGAATATTTATACCATATAATTTAAGAAAAAAAATAACAAAAAATGAAATTTCCCTCACTTGGAAAAAATTTTATGGAAAATGGAGAATAGATCATGAATAACATCAATCAAACTCATATCAATGAATTGACCAATCTAAATTTAATTGGAATTGGAGGTGGTAGATGTACCTCTTTAAGATGGAATAATGACGAAGTTTTCGAGGCTAAAATTATTATAATAGTTACAGGTCATAATAATGAAAGTACAATAAAACGTGCCATTATCTCTTCACTTAATCAAAAATGTAATATAAAATTTTCAATATTGTTGCTAGATGATTCGTCTACTGACAATTGGAGACATTCATTAGGGAAAATTCTTCTAGATGATAAATTATTAATAGCTAATGGAATATCTGGAAAGGCATGGAAAGCAAGAAATTTAGTTCATAAAATAATTCAAAAACATTTCCTTGAATATGAATGGATATGTCGATTAGATGCTGATGATGAATTTGCTTCAAATCATGTTCTTTCAGATATCTATACCTCGATTAATAGAGAAAAAAAGCAACATTATTGGGCATTAAGTGGAAATAAATTACGATTAAATGGGGAAATAATTAAACGTGAGAATTATCCAAATCAAGAATTGAAAAATACTGAATATTTATTATCAAGGTTACAAAAGATGAAAAAAGGAGAAGATGACGCAGAACTTCCGTCATGTAATCTGTGGATTCATCGTGATTTACGATGTAACTATCCAGAATTAGAAAGTGCCGAAGATCATTGGCTATTAGCTTTAATTTTAATAAGATATCCAAATGAAGGGATCATATTTCCAAATCTTTTACATGCTATATATTCTTTATCTGGTAATATTACTGCTAAAAATCGAAAAGAGGGGAGTTATCATAAATCTAGAAATTTACTATTTCATTCTGCTTTTTTTTGGGTGAATTCAATACCATTGGATCAAGGTACCTCATGCGTTTTAGGATGGGGTGGAGAAGGGACAGTTTGGTTGGAGAATAACATTATAAAAAAGAAATTTTATATTAAAACTATAAAGGATGAGCAAATTCATTGGCTTGAAAAAAAAATCAAAGGCAACCACATTATACATCCAAAATGGCAAAAAACTAATAAAAGATGGGAAGCCCATTACCCCTATTTTAAAACAGAAAAATGTACAAATGTTACATTACCAATGATAAGTAATTTTGTGCAATTTTCTCTGCTTCATCAGATAGCATGCATTAATATCACTCATAAAAATTATAGAATTCATAAAGGTGAATTATTATTTATTGATGTTGGAAATCATATTCTACCATTTGAAATT
>CAYPTZ010001059.1:0-1675 GCA_964413395.1 uncultured archaeon
TTTAAACAAAGAATTTGCAACTTCACTCAAACTACTAAATGAATCCTTAGAAATCAGTACAAAACTTCCAGTAAATATGTATACTGCATGGGCTTTAACATATAAAGCAATGGCTTTTTTTTCCTGGGGTAAAGATTTTAAAATTCCTCCGCTGATTTCTCAAAGTTTAATTATTACACGAAAATTTGGGAATATTCATTGTGAAGATTTTGCTTTAGTCATCCTTTCAGGATACTATAAAATTATAGGTAATTTCGATAAAGCATTAAAATATAACAAAAAAAGCTTAAAATTACGTAGAATTCGAGGAAATAAAATTGAAATTGCCTATGTATTAGGAGATATTGCACGAATATATAGTAGGCAGGGAAATTTAATAAAAACTGAAACATATCTCAATGAAGCCATCAAATTTCCAGAAGTTGCAAACGATTTATATGCAGCACCATCTTTATTAAGCACTAAGGGGGTTTTATTAGCCGAACAAGGTAAATATTCATTAGCTGTCAATCATTTAAAACAAGCCATAAATTTGTTTGAAAAAACTAATATTTATGTTCAAAAATTGATGTGTTATCATTATCTAATCTCAATTGCACTCATAAGAAACAACAATACACAAGCTTATGAATATTTGACAGAAATTAAAAAATTTTCTAACACTACTACAGAAAATTTACATATTCAAAACTATTATATGTTAGAAAGAGCAATTATATATAAAAATAGTCGAGATACCTATAAAGAATTAGTAGCTAAAAAAATATTCAAGGATTTAGTATCTATGGATTTTTTATTTCCAGATATAAAAGTAGAGGCCATGATTCATTATCTCGAAATTTTAATTAAAGAATTAAAGATATCAAAAAACCAAGGAATACTATCCTTGATTGAAACAATAAATACCAAATTATTACATATCGCAAAAGATCAAAAAAAATTTGCATTAATCAGTGAAATATTTCTCTTTCAAGCAAATTTAGAAATAAACAAATTGAATTACATCAAGGCCATGGAATACTTTACGAAATCTCTAAAATATGCAAAAAAAATTGGTCTAGAACTACTGCTTATGAAAATTTCTCAGGAATATGATATATTATTAAAATTAAAAAATATTTTAAATACCAAACAACAAATTAAAATAAATTTTATTGAAAAGATTAGCACTTTTGAATTCCAATTTCTTTTTTCTAAAATGGCACGAAATTTACAAATTAATTTACAAGATACATCAGAAATACCCCTATTTTTAGTCATATGGAATAGAATAGACAGTAATTTGTTTGAAATCATATTTAATGAAAGGAATTCTGGCTTTAATAAAGAAATGAAGGAAAATCTATTTAGAGAGCACAAAAATTCTCTTAAAGAACAATTCATTTCTAATCCCAAAATTGACAGATTGAAACAAGATCAAATCACTATTGTTGAAAATAATATTAAGACAATTCGATTTGATTATGGTTTTCAAGGACATTCTTATCATGCGAGTAGAAAATTAGATTTACTAATTCAAGTTATTAAAGATGATGAAAAAATGCATGATTTTTCAATCGAAAATATAAATGAAGACCTTTCGAATGAAATGAAAGAGTATATCTATGAAAAAGTCAAAAGAATTTTTGATTGATCACTATCATCACATTAAAGAAGTGACTTTGTAATTTAATTT
>CAYPTZ010001060.1:0-1673 GCA_964413395.1 uncultured archaeon
GGGATGCAAATTGGGAATTTAATTTCTGAGATTACACCGATCCTAACAGATTCCTTTGGATATCCCGTTAGTGGTACATCTATTTATGCTGGTAATGGAGCAAGCTTTGAATTCACCGATGGTAAAATGAGTGGCAAAATAACCCATATCTATAATGAAAACGGGATTCTTGTGTTCTCTGAATTTATATCCGATGCTATCGATGATTTTGATGATGTATTGTTTCAACTTACATTAATTTCCATCAATGATGAACCTATAGATCCATTACCTGTGGAAGAACATTTTGTGGAACTGGGCGTGGAAATTGGAGATGAATTAATTTATGAAAGGGTAATGGATTCTGAAATGGATTCTGATCTATCCTACATAAAACTAAATATTACCAATATTGTAAATGATACAGGTAGTGGTTTCACTATAGTCATATATGACACATTTCTATCTGAAAATTCGACATCATGGCCAAGTACTCCCGAGTCAACAGATCTTGAAAGTGCAGTATTACCAAATTCAACTTTATTTGCATTGGCAATTATTGATAGTGTAGAAATGCCAGGGTATTTTATAACACCGGGTATGCAAATTGGGAATTTAATTTCTGAGATGACACCGACTCTAACAGATTTCTTTGGATATCCCGTTAGTGGTACATCAATTAATGATGGAAACGGAGCAAGCTTTGATTTCACAGATGGAGAAGATAATGCGTCAATATCATATATCTATAATGAAGACGGGATTCTTGTATTCTCTGAGATTATAGTCGAAGCTATCCATGATAGTGATGATATTATATATCAATTTACTTTAATTTCCATCAATGATGAACCTATAGATCCTTCACCTGTTGAAGAACAATTTGTGGAACCGGGAATAGAAATTGGAGATGAATTGATCTATGAAATATCATCTATATATAATAGTGAAAGTAGTTTACAATATGCGAAATTTGTGATCGTTGGTATTATTAATAATCCAATTACAGGATTGACAAATGTGATATTTGATATATATTTATCAGAGGATCCCACCACTTGGTTAAGTATTCCTGACGAGTTGGGGGTTCAATGGGTGGTTTTAACCAACTCAATAATATTAAAAGAAGCAATCGAAAGTAATAGTGTTATTCCAAGTGCATTTATTGGGCCTGATGTAAGGATTGGGAATTTTGCTTCAGAAGTCGCCTCATTGTTATCGCCTTATTTTGGGGTCACGGTAATAGGACTTTCAACAAACAATACCTTTGGATTACAATTAGAATTCTCAACGACAGACCAAAATATTGTAATAAAATATGTTTACGATGAAAATGGGATTCTTTTAACTTCTGAACATATGGTTGATAATGTAGATGATACCGAGGATTTGCAGGCTCGATTTACTTTAATTTCAATAAATGATGAACCTATCGATTCAGGTTCTACCACAACAGATCCAACTACGACAGATACTACGACAACAAGTACTACAACCACTGATACTTCTGGGGATAGTAATAAAGACGAGGGTTCAAGTATTCCTGGATATCTTCATTTTGAAATTATTTTCATTGGATGTGTCTTTTTAGTTTTGCGCAAAAAGAAAATAATGGTTCATAAATAACTTGATTTCATTCTTTTCATGATTTTTTTTTTTATCCCTTTTATATTCAACTTCAGCTCCATTATTAA
>CAYPTZ010001061.1:0-1673 GCA_964413395.1 uncultured archaeon
GTACTAGGCAAAGAATGAATAACAAAATGGTTGAAAAATTGGAGGTAACATATGAAGATCTTGATTAATGGATTAGCTGATTCCAAAGGTGGAGGGGTAACACATTTGAAGAATTTTATTTCTGCTTTAGTGAAAATCGGCTCAAAGAATGAATATTTTTTATATTTAAATAAAAATATTTCTATAGATATTGAAGCTGACAATTTGAAAATAATTCCGTGTAAAAATTCTAATAAATCTTATATGCACCGACTTATATGGGACCAAATAATTATAAATATAGTTGCAAAACGCATTAATGCGGATTATATTTTTTCCATGTTTAACTATGGATCAATTAGATCGGTCGCAAAACAAATAGTTTGGCAAAATTCCCCTGCATTCTGCAGTTATTATCAGAATAATTTGGGTATCAAAGAAAAACTTTCGATGAAATTCCGTCGTATTATAGCATATTTAACTATGAAAAATTCGATATTAATTATTGTTCCAACTTTTGCTTGGCGGAATGTAATCTTGAAGAATTGCACAAGTATCTTAAAAGAAAAAATTAAAGTCATCTATCATGGTTTTAATAGAAAAAACTTCCACAGAGGACAAGCTTTGCCTATAGAGATAGAGCGAAAAATTAACTGTGAAAAAAACTCATTGAGATTGCTATTAACTTCTTATCCACGCCGACATAAGGGATTTGAGTTACTTTTCCAAGCTTTAAAAAAAATTAAAATTCATACGGATTTTAAATTATTCCTAACTATCGATCCAAAAAAATGGCCTCAAGGAATAAATAAATATCAACAAGCCATAAAGAATTTAGAGAACAATGTTGTCACATTAGGTCCATTACCTTATGAAAGTATCGTAAATCTTTATAGAAAAGCAGATATTTTTGTGTTTCCTTCCTTCTGTGAATCTTTTGGGTTTTCAATGGTAGAAGCACTGAGTGTAGGATTGCCTATTCTTGCTTCAGATACTCCTGTAAATAGAGAAATATGTGGAAATGCTGCTTTATATTTTAATCCCGAGAGTGTTGATGATATCTCAGAGAAAATATTGTTACTATTTAAAGATGGGAAATTAAAGAAAGAATTGTGTCAAAAAGCCTTAAAAAGATCGGAAGAATTCCCAACATGGGAAAATGTAGTAAGAGACACACTTAGAGTTATTAAAGAATTAGAAAAGGAGTATAAATGAAGCAATTGCTGCAGAATTATAAAACAGGGGAACTTGAACTGGCTGAAGTGCCAGTACCTGCTATTAACCCGGGGGGGATTTTAGTAAGGAATGTTAATTCCCTGGTTAGCGCCGGTACTGAGAAATTAATGATTAATCTTGCGAAAAAGAGCCTTTTAAGAAAGGCTAAGTCAAGACCAGATAAAGTAAAAAAAGTAATTGAAAAGATTAAATCAGCTGGAATTTTTGAGGCTTACAAACTAGCGATGAGTCGTCTTGATAATCCAATGCCTTTAGGGTATAGTTGTGCTGGTGAGGTTATTGAAGTCGGTGAAAAAATCAATAAATTTAAGAATGGAGATAGAGTAGCGTGTTTTCGAAGTGGGTTTGCATCGCATGCTGAAGTTAACTACATACCTGAAAATTTGGCAGTAAAGATACCGGAAGACCTTCCTTTTGAAGAAGCATCATTTATTGCTTTAGGTGGAATTGCTCTTCAT
>CAYPTZ010001062.1:0-1672 GCA_964413395.1 uncultured archaeon
GTTGAATCCCAGATGGTCCCATTGGAAAAACAAATCCGAACGTCAACAAGATGGGTAAAGGTGAGATAATCTTGCATAATTTCGGCAAAAAATAGATTCATGGCTTTAGAAGCATTATCATTTTTATATATTTGAGATGCTCCCTTTTCTTCGACTTTTTCTAATTCTTCTTCCGAATCTTCATTTACGGTCGTATCTCGTTTAGCCGAAACCTCTTGTGAGTGATTTGCCAGGGCTGATTCCATAATACGAGCTGATTCTTCACGATTTGAATTTAATGAGGTTGATGCACCTTGGTTTAATTCATTGGATAAATCTGATGTTTGCTTTTGAGTGAGTGTAGATTTTTGTTCCCTTTCTTTATCTTGTCTCGAATTTTTTTCTGAATCAATGCTTCCCGATGCATTTACAGATCCAGCAATTTTTGCAATAAACCCTCCTTCATACCCTAGTTCACCATGTTGCTTACTACTTTCACCTAGGCTGGTTTTATCTTGAGCACGACGAGTATCTTCTTTTCCTAATTCCCGTCCTTGAGATGCGGCGGTTTTAGCATCTTGATATTGAGAAAAAGATTGATCAATCCCTTGGGATTGATTGCGTTCATTTTCGACTTGGTTTTCAAAAGATTGCTTTTGTTCCTGCCCAACACTTTCAAAGATTGAGGCATTTTGCTTTCGTTTAGTTTTTGATATCTCTGTGCTTTTGATTCGAACTTCCCTTTGAGTTTTCGGGGATAATGTCATAGTGTGAATTATTTGTCCACTATGATATTCTCCAAGAAATGAACTCATTTTATAGGTGTCTTCAATTAGAAAAATTGGCTCTGCTAAGGATAATTCGCTAAATTCTTTGTCTATATAGTGATTTAATTGATCTCTAATGCCACTCATTCGTTTCAAATTTTCTGAATTATAAGGGTTAATTTCTTCAAAAGTATTTGTATAGATATTATAATTGATATTTATTCCAATTTCTTTCACTTGATTTAAAATTTCCAATGAATTATCTGCAAGTAAATTAAACAATGTTTCAATCTTAGATATATTATCACGGGGATTATCTAAAGCATATAAATCGAGTTCTTTTAAGCTTTCCGGAATGGTTAAAGATGGATAATTGATCTTTGGAGAAACTTTCCCTTTAGGATCAGGATTCTCTTCGATAGAAGAAATCGCATGAACAAAAGCTTTTTTGGGGGATCTATTGAGTAAACTTGATTTTTTGATAATATATTCCTCGGCATTTTCAATATCATTCCTTTTTTTTATGGAAAGGAAATTTACGCCCCATTTTGGAATTTTTTGAGCTCCTTTTTCTGAGGAAGAGTCTGTATCTTCTTGATTTGAGATATTTCCGCCTTGTGCAGTGTTATTACCCTTCCATATTTTAGGTTCAAATTTAATTTTGCGAAGTATCGCTTTGAATATGGTTTTTAAATTAAATAGTTGATCTTCTTCATCTTTCATACATAAATAGGGATCAAAATTATTATACCTATACAGCAATTTTTCTATTTCTCTTTTCGAATAGATATAATCAGTATTTTGATATTGATCGAATAATAAATCCAGATAGATATGAGTTTCTAACATTACTGAGATTATCGAATAATGATTTTCTTGAATTTTTTTTCTCCCATTTATAATCAATTCAAATTCAAACCTGATTT
>CAYPTZ010001063.1:0-1671 GCA_964413395.1 uncultured archaeon
AAATAATTGCCTAATTCAAAATAACACATTAAATTATAACAACATTGGTTTGTATTTATATAAGTCAAGTGGAAATGATATCTCGAATAACGAAATCTCACTTAACAACGATGGCATTTTACTTGAAGAATCTCATAACAATATTATTACAAAAAATTGTATAATTTCAAATAAAAATCGCGGTATTTATATTCGTATTGAACCCATTGTTTCTGCATCAAATAATAATTCAATTATGTCAAATATGATCAATAACAACGATGATGGAATCTTGCTTAGCTCTTCTGATTTAACTACAGTCCAATATAATGAATTTGAAAAAAACGATATAGCTATCAGGATTTTTCACACTGAAAATACCAGTATTAATAAAAACAACTTCAATCAAAATCGTAGAAATGCATATTTTAATCGGTGTTTTAATACTAACTGGAATGATAACTATTGGGGTAGAATAAGATTATTACCTAAACCCATCTTCGGCAGAAAAATAGGAAAAATACTTCCAATTACGATTGGAATCGAATTTGATCGGCATCCAGCAAAAAAACCATTTGATATAGATGTTGGTGAGAGCATATGAATAAAATAGCTACCATATTCTTGATTTTTTTATTTTTAATACCAATGATTTCTTTTCCAATACATTCCATTGAATCAGTTCAAAGTAACACCATCTATGTTGATGACGATGCAAGAGGGCTACGTTTAGGGACAGAGAAGCATCCGTTCCGCAGCATTCGGGTTGGTGTTCTAGCAGCAAGAAATGGTGACACTGTCTATGTATATAACGGGTTTTATAAAGAAAATATCGTGGTTAAGAAATCAATAATTCTTCAAGGTGAAGATAATTCCAATACAGTAATTGATGGAAATAAAAATGGAGATGTTGTTCATATCATGGCAGATGAAGTTACTATCAGCGATTTTACTTTACAGCATTATGGAACAATTCGGTCTGATTCAGGTATAAAAATTGAATCAGATGATAATACAATAACAAACAATAATATCTATGGTAATTATGATGGAGCATGGTATAAATCCACAGGAATTTACGTAATAAATTCAAATCACAATTTTGTCGAGAATAATCATATTCTCAATAATTCATATGGCATTTATAATACGGATTCTAAATTGAGTATATTTTCAACAAATCAAATCATCAATAATAACGATGGGATATGTATACTAAATTCAAATAATAATGAAATAAAAAATAATGAATTTATCAAGAATAATAATTGTGCTATAGTACTCCATAGTTCAAATGGCAATAGCATTTATACAAATAATATAATACTAGGCAGATGGGTTGGAATTGATTTAAATGGAGCAAATACAAATACTATTAAGAGAAATAATATCATTGAAAATAGTAGATATGGTTTGAGGATAAGATGGTCAAAATATAATGTGGTTACAGAAAATAATTTTATTCAAAATTATGAACAAGCATTTTTATTATCATCACAGAGAACTGCAATAAATAATAATTATTGGGATGACTGGAACAATTTATTTTTACCAAGACCAATCAATTGTACTATCAACCTAATATATATGTTGTTTATACCATGGTTCAAATTTGATTGGCATCCGGCAAAAGAACCATATGACATACCACTATGATTTTTTTACTGGTAAATTCGTGTTCCCATTCTGACG
>CAYPTZ010001064.1:0-455 GCA_964413395.1 uncultured archaeon
AAAAAAATAATTATAGTAAATATTTAAATCTTAGATTTATATAAATCATGTATAATTTTAAAAATTCTGATTCCAAGAAAATTATCAAGAATTAGACTTTCTTTAGGAAATGTTCGTCAATAATGATATTTTTTTATATCGATTTCAAAAAAAAGTTCGGGATTAATTCTTGGTAAACAGACACTTTATATTTTTTTCGTGATAAAATCTAAAATGTTCCAATATTTCTTTTTTCAAATATTTGATTATTCCTTTATCAAAATTATTCCCAGTAAGTAATATTATGATATATTTATCAATTTCTTTTGCTGTTAAAGAATCAAATTTATAAAACGCTTCCAGAAGCTTTTTAAGATATTTTTTAGAAGTCTGTACTTTTTTTAATATATTTAATAATTTATCTTTTATGAACCAATTGTATTCAAATAACAAATTCATTAATTCTTTCTTTGAAA
>CAYPTZ010001064.1:465-1670 GCA_964413395.1 uncultured archaeon
ATCTAATAAATAATAATTACCTTCTTTATATTGTCTTTCTAATTCTTTCATTAAATATCTTTTTGCTTCCAGATCACGATATCCAAATATTAATCTGTGTAATGTAGTAAATCCTTCATTTCCATAGACAGGTGCTTTTTTTTATAGATGAAATAATACTATTTTTTAACTTTTTGATAATATTCTTTTTACGATTTCTTCTTTAAATACATTTTTGGCTTTTGAGTCCCCCATTTTAACAAGCTCTTTGAGCAATGGAAAAGAAAAATTTGAATCCAACAACCTTGTATCGTAATTATTTTCATACCAAGCTTGTATATTCGAACAATGGCCCCAGAATTCAATATTAATTGGAATTAATTTTTCATTTTGTTGTTCATATTCCATTGACTTATCCAATTTTTCAGCAACTTCATCAATTGATTCAATCTCATCCAGAGTTTTTACACCATTGACGGGTATAACTAATAATAAGTATTTACACTGTCGAAATAATTTATTACAAATATAAATATTAATATGATTTCCTTCTAATTTTAATGTAATATATTTGTTTATTATGAATTTTAGCATTATATTGACTCTTGAGGAATAAAATTCTTTCTTTCATAACAAAAATACAAATTCCCTAATGTATATTTTATTATAGAATATGGAATTAACAATATCCCCTATACTAATTTTTGACAAAAAATTATTATTTATATCTTCGATCAAATTATATTCATTCTTATAACTGAAAAAAAAAAAGAATTAAAAAACCTAAAATTAATAATATTATATACAATATTTTATTAATAAATTGTAAATTTATTTTTTTAAAAAAAAAAAAATTCTTTTCCGAGGTTAAACATATTAGTTTGATCTTAAAGAAAAATAGTGCATAGGTGATAAAGATAGCAAAAAAAGAGCTCTTTATAAAAATCTTAAAGCTTCTTTAAGATTATAGAAAAAGGGTTTACGAAATCGTAAATGAGCTTAAAATTCCGCTCATCGATGAAAGAGTATATGATAAAGTTACTTTTGGTGGTAATCCGCTTGCGAGCGTAATTTTTAGGTTTGAAGAAGATGAATCTGTTATTCGAGGATTTCTAGGGTTGGCGGAATATTTCCACACTGTTGTAATCAAACGGAAGGACGAGTTCTTTATTCCACACGAATCCATAATATTCCGTTTGCTTAGTGCGTAAAATATTATTTTTTTT
>CAYPTZ010001065.1:0-1667 GCA_964413395.1 uncultured archaeon
TTTATTATGACGAAGCAAAAAAAGCAAAAAATCGGGGAGATAATAGATTCACTACTTCAAATTTTTCATTTTTTCTCCAATTTTTTAAACATTAATAACAAAAATTATGGTAGTTTTAAATCAGCATCTGAAACCCAACCCTTTTCCCCATTACTTTTTTTCACATAGAACCACGGAACTGTTATCCCATTAAAAGTAAGTTTTTTTTCTTTTAGAATTTCCAATTTCTCACCTTTTTGTATTGAACCTATTTTACTGTTATTCGAACCCGCACCCGAATATAAAGATGAAGACCACATAACAATTCTGAAGATCTTAGGTTTAACTACATTTTTGTTGAGATTTTCTTTATTCGGGTTTTCTGAAAGTGTTAACGGTTTCCAAACCCAACCTTCAATTATTACTTTAGCCCATTCTCCTTCTTGTTCAATTATTTCCATTTTTGTCCCAAAATTAACAACTCCTATTTTCTTACCATCAGGTGCTTCTCTAACATTCAATGTCTCACCATTAACATAAATATTCTCTGTTGCATATAAAATTACAGATATAAATGTTATTAATAAGACAAACATAAATTTTTTCATTTTTACTCCTATTTTATTCTATATTGCCCATAATTATCCCGCGTGATGCGATATCGGAAGATTCCGCTTAAATTCGAACAAACGAAGGTTTGAATGCGTAAGATTCAAACGAAAACGAACAGCTCAACTTAACTACAGATGCATTGTTACGTGAATTTTTATACATTTCTCCAAAATAATTCACAGTACTTTATTAATTATAAAATGAATATCGAGTCATCCAACAAGATATTATTTTGTAACAGTTACAGTACGTGAAGATACGGTAACAATACCTGTAAAACACATTATTAATCCATCAAGGAAGCTTTGCTCCGTTTTGATTTCATAATCTTTAGCATTTCCAGCCATTTCTTGAGTATTTACTTCGTTCAATGGAACTAATCCATAGAGGATATACCATTGCCTAGCCTCTTGTACCTCATTTTTTTGTGGGCCATTTCCGATCGTATGAACATTTGCAGAACATCCAATAACAAAAAGCATAACGATCAAAATGAATGTTTTTTTCATATTATTAACTCCTTTTTAATTGACCTATGGATGACTCGATAATTTTTAAATTTTTATTATAATAATCCATTGTAACCAAATAATCAATAACATAAATACGAATAGATGGTTTAAGAATGAGTTTTAAATTGAGTAAATCCGAATTATATATCATTATTTGACATATATTCAGTTCATTATTAGAAAAATAGTTTATTTTCATTTTATCAGACTTTAGTTCTTCTTTTATATCATTTTTGTAGGTATCAATAAATGTATCTAAATTTTCTAAACCGACATAAATTGATACAGTAAAAATATTGCTGTTCAATGAGTCTTTATATGCAAATAAAGGAGAAATATCTTTTATTATATTGTTTTTCGATTTCATATTTTTTTGTAAAATTCTGATAATATCATCCGAAATCTTCTCCCATCCTTTCGGAACTGCTACTTGAATATCACTAATTGAATCATCTCTAATAATTTCAGTTAAAAGACTGTCAACAGAGAAAGTTATATCTTTGGCGTATTTCTCCTGCTGTATTTTACTACAACTAATAAATCCGAATATTATCAATAATATAA
>CAYPTZ010001066.1:0-1664 GCA_964413395.1 uncultured archaeon
CCTGATTTGACAAATTCATCTCCGTTTTTTTTATTTTGTATTTGACCATTTTATAGTGATTCAAGAGCTGGATAGAAAAAATTTAGCACTTTATTATATCTTTCATATGTCAAATCGGATTTACGCCAATATTGGGTTAATATACTTATCTTATCGCTTTGTATTAAGCGAAGTTCTTTCAATAAAAAAGTTGAATATTCTTGAACTATATCATTTCTTAATTCCTCTATTTTACAATACACTAATCGTAGATATGCTTCTCCTCGTGTGGCTATGATATAACCAACATTCATTTTGGCACATCGTCGTATAATTGCTTGCTTTTCTTTGCTAAATGCTGTTTCACAAGCATTATTTGTTTTGATGGGTTGTGGGAAATAACGATATTGAAATAGTCCAGAACGATACGATTCCCACAAGCGACACCATTCACCCATTATTTCTGTGATTCTATATTCCTTTTTAGGCAAGAAACTGCGCAATTTTTCTAATTTGAGATTTTTATCTTGTTGTTGAACTTCAGTCCAAATTTGTTGATATATTTGATCGAGTTCTTGTTGTTGCTCGAGCCAATTTCGCTGTGAATCTTTCAAAGCTTCTCGAATTTGTTGAAAATAGGTATTTAAGCGGCAAACTTCCGTATATATCTCTGATACTTCTTGTAATTTTTTTTTAAGAAGGTGGTATGTTGATTTCATAATAATTGTAATTCTAAAATCTGGATCAAGTGCTATTATTGCGGTTTGCATTCCTTTTAGGTATTTTGTCAATTTCTCAAATATCCACTTTCCTCGGAGTTGTTTAAATGTTTTATTCCTCACTTTAGTCATGATTTGTAAATCTTTATTTAGATCAAAGAATACAGTTCTTATAGAATAACTTCCTTTTCCTTCAAAGAAGACCAAACTTGATTGACTTGCCCGATTAATGTATAATTTATTAATTTCCTTCTTTAAGGGCAAATATATATTACTATCTAAAGTTTCTAAGTGATTCCATGTATTTCTCAAAAAATGAAATTGGCAATATTGATGAGGAATGTCAGGATAATACGTTTCACAGCATTTTGTTATTAAATTTTGCTTGTCACTCACAAAACCAATGATTTTTACGGAATATTCTTCTTGAATCTCTTCAATGATAGAATGTAATCTTACAGAATCGATTGTATCGACGATATATGTTGCAAGAACGCGATTATGGAGTACATCCAAAAAAATCCATAACGCTTTACCTCCTTTTCCTGGATCTTGGCCATCAAATCCCAATAAGAGATGAGAGTTCTGAATTAAAATTGATTTGGTTGTTAGGTCAATTTGATATGCTTTAAGATTAATAATATCGTCGCAAATGCGCGCAACAGTTCGGGCACTGATATTAACTTGATATTTGAAATGTAATTCTTTCCAAATACTTTTAATTGGAACATCATACAAAAGTAATTTTTCTGCAATTAAACGAAAAACATCTGCACCATAACTTCTTTCTCCATAATCAAATCGGGGATTGGGGTTGAATGGTGACTGATATATTTGACATCTTGGATTAGTACAGGAATAATAATTTATAATTTGATAGATTATTCCATCCAGTGTATGAACTTTTTTACCATTATCGGCATACTTATAAATAATTTTACTTTTGCAAAAAACACATACCTTTGG
>CAYPTZ010001067.1:0-1661 GCA_964413395.1 uncultured archaeon
CCATATTATTTAATATAATCCATAGAAGAGAATTATCTGAATCAGAAAAATGGAAAATTATCAACTATATTTCTCATTCTGAACATTGGGGGGAATTGTCGTATGAATTTGCACAAGAAATGATATATCATTTACCACCTGAGCATGATATTCAACCAAATAAGGTGAATTACAATATATTCACAAAAAAGTTTCAAGGGAATAGAGATTATCAAAAAGAAATATATACAAAAATCTTGATTAAACAAGAATTAGAGGAAATAAAAAAGAAAAGAAATAATCAAAAAAAATCATCTTCATCTCGATCTAAAAAAAATACTGTCCCATCATCGTATGAAAATCCTTTGAAAAAGGATATAAAATCAAATGGAGAAATATTTCCGGGATTTTTTGATATAGAAAAATCTAGTCCCTTCATTATCAAAGAAAATTTTTTTGATTGTCTTTATAAATATCGATTAAAAAAGATAAATTTCAATATAAAACAATCCACAGATTCATATAAATTACCAATTAGCTGGATGAATCGTAGTATACTGAGTGAAAACGACAATCCAATGAATTTTGATCCTTTAAACACTTTTTTTATTCCAAAATCTAAAGAATTATTAATATATAAGCGATGTCATCCTTTAAAAGACAAATCTCATGGTATTGTTAAGGGGGAAGGATTCCCAAATTTATCCATTGTTTATGATGATTCTTCAAGTATGGATTGGAATTATCTTGAAGGAATTGGGAAATATGATGCAGTGATTATTACAATTTATTCAATTTTTCAATGGCTTTCGCAACAGACATTTTCATCGGTTATAGATTATAATTTAACTGCTTTTTCTTCTTCAACCCGCTCAAGCGGATGGGTGGACTATTACCATTTAGAATCATTCTTACCTCTATTGTTTAATAAGGAAGATGGAGGGACAGTATTAGATCCAGAAATTTTTACATCGATTATAAAAACATCTCAAAAAAAAGCCATATTATTAATAACTGATGGAGAAATAAATAATGGGAGCGAAATATTAAATATTCTTGATAGAAATCGAATCAAAATCCATTTTCTTATGATTGAAATTGGACATTCAACAAAAATGGGTAAAAATCTTAAAAAAAAAGGATTTAATGTATTTACTTTGAAAAATATTAAAAATTTAGCAGAAATCGCATTAGATTTCATGAATTCTTCTTATCAGCAAAACTCTTAATTTAATAATATTATTCTTTTTTCTTTTTCTTTAATCCCATACTTGAAAATGATATGAAATTTGGATTCTCCTTACTGGATGGCTTTTTTGATGCATCAAATTCATCTTCATTTGTCTCACTTAGAATTATTTCATCTCCATTTCTTTCATTTTCTTGATTTTGTGTCTTTTGCACTTTTTCCATTAAATTGAGTCTTTTTTCTCGAAGGTTTTTTCTGGTTATGATGTCATTTTCTAATTGTTGCGCAATCTGATGTTTGCGAGCTCGTTCTTTATCTAAAAAAACTTGATATTTAACTAAATTTTCTGAAAATATTTGTTCAATTTCAGGTGCTTCTTCTTTATATATAGGTAGATTGGATGATATATGATCTTTATATTTCGAAATAAATCCAAAACCTTGGTTTGCTACTTCATTCCAGAAATTTTTAAACATTTTTTTAAGATCTGGTC
>CAYPTZ010001068.1:0-1659 GCA_964413395.1 uncultured archaeon
TTAAACCAACATACAAGCGATTTGAAAAGGTGGTGCTTCTAAGCGCCAGCCGAATTTATATTGCTAAACGTTTAGGTTTAATGGGTGAGAAAACTGCAGATTATGAATTTTGATGAATTAACATATAAACTTTCTGAGGTAGCGATACACAATCCGGATAAATACTTTCATGATTATCTCGATTATGAGAAAGACATTTTATCTGGAATTAAAGAAAAGGACGGTATTAAATCTACAATCTTTCTATCTTATGAGAATGATCCAAATTTGGTTTTACGGTTTTCTCTGATTTTCTCAGACTTTATTAATCTTATTCCTATAAAAGCTAGTTCAGTTCAGTTAAATATGCCAACAAGATTTAGGGATTTAGATGATGAAAGGAATAGAATTAATTTACATATCCCAACTGGGATACTAGCAAAAATTCGAGAATTTACCCCTGACCCCATTTTTAGACCTGTGTATTATAATATGGGAGATGATCAGGTCCGAGATTTGAATATGGCCCTAAAACCATTTATTGAAAAAGGAGCAGTTTTATATAGACCTAGTCGTGCAATATTTGAGTTTAAAGTTGAAAAACCCAAAGTTGGCAATATTAGATTATTTCATGTAAATCCTGATAGTCCCTTAGCAGAGTGGGATTTAATTGATGAACCAAAATCTCAACATACGATTCCTCTGATTGGTGATTTTAATTCCGATCTAGCATCTACTTTGTTCAATCTCTCAATACCTTTCTTTGATAAAATCAATCTTATTGATTTAAATAAAATACTTATCGACGAATATGATTTAATCAGAGAATTTAGAGTTGAACTTAAAAAGATAGCCAATCAAGGGTTACAAGACAAAAAGACTTTTATCGAAATTAAAGAAGATGTCTTGAAACCAAGATTAGACAGAATAAATAGGAAGTTCAAGGCAATTATAAAAATGAAAACATTTAAAAACTCGGGCGTTATTCTTTCTTCAGGCTTACTATCACTTGTTTCATTGATAACGAATGGGCCATTGGCAACTATTTCAAAAGCAATTGGTGTTGCTGGTTCAGGTGGAGTATTTACTAATCAAGCTGACTATATAAACCAATTAGATAATCTAAAAGACGATCCACTATATCTATTATGGAAGCTAAACTTAAAATCCCACTAAACCTAACACACAATAAAATGCATTGGCTATGCAGTGCCACGTGAGATAAGAAAGTAAGCCGCTTTTTCTTATCTTTCATAGCAAAAACAGTGCGATGCAACCTGTCTACCGGCAGGCAGGCGCCAACGATTTCTTACCGCCAAACGTTAACACCATACATACCAAAAACTTATCCTCATAATTATCGAAGGTTATAGGAAAATCATTCCCGTTCACAGGAAAATCGTTCACCCTCTCGAGAATATCATAGCCGCTCAGTGAAAAATCGTTCCCGTTCACAGGAAAATCATTGCCGGTCGCAAGAAAATCACTGCCGATCGTGAGAAAATCATTCCCGGCCAAAGAGAAATCATTGCCGCTCACTGAAAAATCGTTCACGCCCAAGGAGAAATCACTGCCGCTCACTGAAAAATCGTTCCCGTTCAAAGGAAAATCATTGCCGGTTGCAAGAAAATCACTCACGGTCAGTTGAAAGTCATTCCTGGTCAAGGAAAAATTAAATTT
>CAYPTZ010001069.1:0-1654 GCA_964413395.1 uncultured archaeon
TGAATGATAATCCACCAATTTTAACGAAATTCCATGATATTAATTATAATCCTTCTGTACAGCCATATTATGAGCCAAATAATTCAAGTAATTTAGGAGTATATACTTTTCAAGTAGCATATATTGATGAAGATGGAAATTTACCTGAATGGGTTTATTTAGAAATTGATGGAAATTTTTATCCGATGAATAATCGATATGGAAGATGGAATTCATCTATAGTTTTATCAGTTGATTATACTAATGAAATCGTCTACGAATATATCTTACCAATATTTAATTTACTTAATACGTCCTTTAGATTCCATGCTTTTGATGGGAAATACACTACTTCATCATCATGGCAATTTGAAATCGATATTCAAGAGATAACACCTCATCCATTTCCAATAACAACAAATATTGATAAAAATCAATGGACGATTATAGAAACATTTAACCAAAATTCACCTACATGTTGGATTAGTTCAAATACTACATGGCATCAATTATGGGATTTTGAAAATACTACTGATGATTCGATTTGGTATTGTGGAATAGCAAATAATTCAGGATATGGTAATAATTACCATTCAAATCTTATATCTCCATTGATATCTCTTGATGGAAATAATGAAATTTTCTTAAATTTTATTCATAAATTAAGGTTTGAAACAGATGGGGAAATTGGTGGAGATTATGCTGAAGTATTTATCTCAATAGATTATGGTAAAAATTGGATAATATTAGAAAAAATCAATGAAGAAACAAGTGGTTTAAATTTTGAAGAAAAAATTTTGGATATATCAAAATATATTGGAAAAAATGCCCTCTTTCGCTTTAAATTCTCATCTGATAACACAGGAACGCAAATCAAAAATTCAGGATGGATAATTAAGCAAATAGTAATTGATATTAATCACACTAAAGATTATATAAACCCTTCTATTCAATATGATTTTGATAATCTCCAACCAGGGGATAAAGTGTCTGGATTACTTTCAATAAAAATAATCATTGATGATAATCAAGAAATTGATACACAACGGACGGAATTCTGGGTTAATAATGAATTAATCCCAATTGAAATAATAAATGGAACTATAACATATGATTTTGATACAACAGATTATAGTAATGGAAAAATACTGGAAATTGTGTGCATTGTTTATGATAAAGAAGGAAATAGGGCAATTGAAAAAATATATTTTCAAATTAAAAATCCGATTAATCCTCATCAATTAATATTACTATCTACTCTCTTTCTATTAATTGCATCAATCGTTATTATTAAAATTATAAATGAAAGAAAAATTCGATATTTACTAAGTTCAGGCGATTACATTAGAAAACCAAATCTTTTAGAAAAAATCAAACAAAATCAATTTGATAAAAAGAAAAATCAAGAAGATACAGAAATTTTACTTAGCTTATTAGATGAAAAATGGGAAAAAAACCAACCATTTATTGTATTTTGCAAAAACTGTAAAAAATTCTTTAATACAAGAGAATTTGATATTTATTGCCCTTCATGCAATCATGATTCATTATTTATTACTAAATTTTGTCCTGTATGTAAAAAATGGAGGTATTTTGATGAAGAAGGCACACATACTAAATGTAAGAAATGCGAATTAAGATTATTGAAAGATTTTGACCTTGCCAAAAAGGAAAT
>CAYPTZ010001070.1:0-1653 GCA_964413395.1 uncultured archaeon
CATGAAATCAGCGGTGAATATGATTTATTCTTAGAATTTGAGCCTGCTAGCAAAATTGCAGGGTTTGAATTGAATTTCCTCCTATGTTCAATGACAATTGGAATTTCACTCTATATGATGATCATCAAGAAAAAACGAAAAATTCAGTAACATCGAACTGGAGCAACATGCTCACAACCCCTTTTTTCCACTTTTATGTTAATTATTAATGATATCTCATTGTGTAATTTTGATTTTTATTCATTTGATTTTATACATTTTTTTTTTCGATGGAATCTTACTCGCGACTCTCACTATTGGGATCTTAGTTATTTGTTCCATAATCCTTGGTATGTTTGTTATTGACAAAATTTAAAAAGGGACAAAATCCGAATAATTTTTTTTGATTACTATTAACTATCTGTTTTTTTTTTTTTTTTTTGATTCGTAGAATATTGCGTTCTTCAATCATTTCTTGGTAATTGTATATGTAAACAGTCACCACATGTAAAGAATAGGCCAAAATCTTTTGTAATAAAAAAACTCCTTTTATAAAGTTCAACTTAGAATTATGATCTATGGATGTCTTTAAGATCACCAATCTAAAAGCGGCAATATTATTTGATGGTTCTTCACTCGTAAATGGAGACAATGATAGTCTCATTTTTTTTGAATATTTGTTCGGACTGGGAACTTTTATGTCTAATGCCAAAGTTTCCCAAGCTATCATATGTGTTCCACCCACCTATACTCATCAAACACCCATTGGATTTGATAGTTCAAAATTTTATTTTTCTGAGGATACTTTAGAAAACCACATGATTGCCTTAGCAAAAGATCGCTCTATCAAACTATTAGTATGTTTTGGAAATTTAGAGAAATTATTATCACTCTGTTCTGAGTTATCTTTCCGTAACGCAATAATTATTACAGAGGATCCGATTGAACATCTCAGAGATTCAAAAATAATTCACACATATCGCATCTTACCTGCCAGAATACTTCGATATTTGGGAAAAGCTTTTTGGTGGCGAGTAATGCCTAGAGAATTTATCTCCTATAATTGGATTCAATATTCTCAAGTTGCTGATAAATCTATAAATGAACTCGAGTTATTAGCGCAGGTTGCGATTTCTAAAAGTAAACCACCTGTCCAGTTTGAACTCCGAAATCGAATAATACACCTTATGAATGTATTATGTAAACAACAAATTTCGAATCAAATGACACAAATTTCTTGTTATTGCAATGATTTTCGCGACCAAAAGCTTTCAAATCAGCAGAAAACGGAATTATTTAATATCATCGTCTCTCTTATTGGCGATTTAGATGCCCAATTCCTTCGATATTCCGTAAAGGAAATGAATACCCCTCGAATTTTAGAATTACTGGTGAAATTTCAAACCCTCTTAGGAATGGTTCAAATTACTTACTTCAATGATGCCCAAACAAAAGTAATGAATCAAATCTGTGATGAAAATCGTCGGCACAAAGGTCAAGTCCCATTACGATTTGATTTCACAAAATATGATTATACTTGCCCAATAATAACCCGAAAAAAGGATCAATCCACCCCTTGTTTAAAATGCGGGAAATTAATTAAACAAGGAGATAGTTTTTGTGCATTTTGTGGAGTAAAACTTTAATTCATTCAATACAAGGGACTCTCCATTG
>CAYPTZ010001071.1:0-1653 GCA_964413395.1 uncultured archaeon
AGAAATAAATGTGGCAAGATGGGATGATTTAAAAGCTTTGCTTTCTTCCTTTTTAGTATATACTACCAAAATCAAGGATGTCCATCGGTTCCTGCCGATATAGGACAAATCATCCCAGATTTAATAAATGCAAAAGCCTTAAAAGATATTTCGAAAATATTTGATCCTATATTTCTTCAGGATTTTCCACAAAAAAGAAGCGGATATAGTTCCAGTATATTTGCCATATATCAAGCACTCATCCAATTCAAAGGATTATCACCCAAATCGATTGCCACAATGATGAATACATCCTGTATTGAAAAGGGTGTTTCATTTCAAAAAATAACAAAACAAAAATTTAAAAATTCCAAAAAAAGAAGGCGCTTTCCTGATCAACCTGCATTTTCAAGATATTTAGAGAACTTATCGTAGAACAATAAGGTTGAACCATTCTGGAATTCCGTTCAATTTGCTCATCTCTCAATTCTTAAAAAACAAAAATTAATTGATACAGATTTAACTCTGATTGCAGATTATACCAAAGAATCTTGTCAAAAAAATAGGGATGATCCTTATTGTTTTGGTTCTAAAGAAGGAAAAACTCCCCATAAATCGCTCACATTCTCAATTATATCTAACGGATTGCACCAAATTATTTCAAATTTTAAAATAAAAAAACATGTGCACAAGCTTCCATATTTCGAACAAATCCATAAGAAATTATCATCAATGGGTGTTACTGTGCGATACATATTACTTGATCGGGGATTTTATAGAAAAGAGTTGTTAAGTTTTTTCAAATCATGGAAAATGACTGTAATTATGCCTGGTCGAAAATGTGCCCAAACAACAGAAAAAATTTATCAATATTTAGCAGGTAGGGGGAAAAGGTATTGTAAAGGCTTTACAAAATTAAAATATAAGAAAGGGATGGGCTATCCGGTGTTGAAGTTTGATCTCCTGCTATGTGCAAAAAGAAAAAATTCGCTAACACAGATCTTAAAAGACTTTAAAAAGCAATTAATAGATATTACTGAAGGAATTAAGAAAATCTTTCCATTAATCGTTCTATTTGGAAATAAACGTGGAATCAAAGGATTAAGAGGCAACGAATCGCATATTAGGAATTTGTATAAAACTCGCTGGTGGATTGAGATAGCTTTTCGTGAGATGAATAGATTAGGTATATCTACACACATGCAGGGAAGAAATAATAGAATGGACATTATGGGTGCAAAAAGTCTTGTGTACAATATTTGGCAGGTCAATCGATTGTTATTAAAAAAAGAAAATCCAAATTTGCCGGATTTGGAATTAAATGTATTTCTAGAAAAGACAAACGAATACCGAAAGGTTGATTACATCTGCTAAGATAAGGAGTTGTCATGTAAATGAGATGTAAGGATAAAAATGGGAGTCTAAATCATATATTTCAATGAATTACATTTTTAATGAAAAATAAAAAAAAAAAATGGCGCCTCTGTCGAGTATCACAGACTTTTAACGGATTCCATCCAAAATAATTCAACAATTTTTCAGGGTATAATCTTAAATGGAGGCACCCATATTTGACCACATTTATATCATAATCCTAAATGGATGCGACCTGATTTAACCACAATTATAATTATTCCAAAAAATTTTGAAGGTGGGATGAAAGAATTTCATATG
>CAYPTZ010001072.1:0-1653 GCA_964413395.1 uncultured archaeon
TAGACTTGTGGATTGAAAAAATTTCTATCTCCTATCTGGAGGAAGTAGAAACAATTGAACATCAAAATATAAAAATGAGAGAAAAATTTTTTGATAATCTAAGAAATTATGCTAATAAAAATTATTATCTTGATTTAAAGTGAATTTTTTTATATCCTCATATGAAACTAAATCCTTAGTAAAGATTCTATATATCAAAAAAGTATTAATTTAACTCAAAACCAATTTTTTTTTGATTATTTTTCAAATTTTTTTATCAAACGGATTTTTTTTTCTTAGCATAGTAAAAAATTACTCATCTTCAATATTGACATATCCCCGAAAACCTGAAAGTATTCTTATAATACCGTTCAATCCAAATACAAGGCATAACAATATTATAATGCTTTGTGTAGCAATTACTGAATTAATAACAATATAAATCGATACTCCAATTGAAATTCCTCCAAATATTAGATTTAGCATAGTTGCCCAAAGACTAATATTTTTATTAAATATCCCATAGGATACTCTATAAATCCCTTGAATTGCCAATCCAATTGTAATAATTATTAATAATCCCAGTATGCTTAATGATGATTTTAAAAAAACTAATATTCCAGCTAAAATGAGAAAGATTGCAAACACAATATTCATTGATATCCTCAAGATTTGGCTACAATTTAGTATAATTTAATTAAATCTGAAAAACAGGGAATAGAAATCGCAGACTATGAGATAAATGATTTCGATCATATTATCAAAGATCTTTTTTTGTGTCATCTAATATTTTAATCCATATGAAATCTGACCCGATACTTTAATTTCAAGAGAATTTATAGTTATACTCTGAATACTAGTATCATTTAATAATTCAAATACCGCAATATAAATATTTTATCAACTATCGATAAATATTAATATCTTTAAATATCATAAGACTTTCAATTAGAAAAAATATTCAGCATCTATGCAAAATTAACACAATTTTATAGAGTTATTCATTCAGTATTAAATCAAATCAAATTTTGGACGAGGTAGAAATCTTATTGATGGAAAAATCACCTATAAATTACATTTTAGATTGGAAAAAAAGATGCATAAAAAATGCAATAAATTTTTTTCTAATAAATTGAATAAATTTGTTGCTTTTTTAAAACTAAAAACGCAGTTCCTAACACACCAATAATCAACGCAATAGGTAGTCCACCCCAAGAAATAATACCACCAGGAGACGTCCATGGGCCTTCATCCTCTGACCATTCCGTCATAATTGTGAAATTGGTAGGAGGGTTCCATGTAGAATTGCGAGGCGCTAAGGCTAAAGCCAATCTTTGTTTAACCACAATTTGATCAGTGACCCAATTGGTGCACGGTTGGTTATATTGCCACCCATCATTTACCCATCCTTTCCAGTATTCAGTGCTATATTGATACCAAAAACAGTTAATGTGGGCAGGAATAGTAGGTATATCTTCAGCAAAGGCTCTTTGCATAATACGATCTTGAGATTTTTGAGTCACTAAATCATCACTTATTTCATATAACGCTAAGGCCTCAGCAAATATTTCTGCGTTTTCACCACGCCAGGAGGAAACATTCCCATATGCGGAATGACCTTGAATAAGACTACTGAATATTCGGTATAGCTCATTTAATGTTGGAGGGCCAGAA
>CAYPTZ010001073.1:0-1650 GCA_964413395.1 uncultured archaeon
AGAATTGATATATAAAGGAAAAGTTAACCATCAAATTTTAATTTTATTGAAATTGATTTTAATTGAAATATTTTGATTATCGAAAATTAATGTATAATGATGGAATATTTTTATATTATATATTGTTAAATCAATTTAGCTATTTAAATATTTTGTCTATTCTACATAGATGTCTTTTTTATTACGCTTATAAAAAATTGATAATATAAGAAAATAAAAAAAAAAAAGATTATAATCATTCAGATTTGAGTGATCTTTATTAGATTGCACAATAAAAGATTTTTGATGATGAAGATTATAATTCAGCAGCGGCGGCGATCATTTTTTCTTCTTTTTTGATCTTACCGGCAAGCTCTTTAATTAATTTTTCTTGGGCTTTTTTATTACTATCATAATCACCCTTAAGGGCTTTGACTGCTTGTTCTCCTTCTTTGGCTTGTTCTTTTACAGCAGATTTCAAGCTACTTGCTGCAGCTTTTAAAACTACACTAGCTTCTTTAGCAGCGACTTTGGCGGCAGAGAGGGCTTCTTGTGCAGATTCAACAGCAGAATCTTTTGAATCAAAATCAGCTTGTAATTTCTCTACTTCTTTACCTTGAGCGGCGTTGATTTGAGCAAGTTTAGCTTGTGCTGCGTTTTCTGCAGCAGCTACTTGCGATTCATATTCACTTTGTGAAGCAGCCATTTGCTGTTCAATTTTTTTTATTTCGTTTTGATAACTATTAATATTTTCTTGAGACATATTACTTCTAGTATATCATTTAACCCAAGTGATTAATAAATATTCCCTTTCCTAATTATGATCTAGCCAATAAGATTCTTTAAAACTTATATTGAAAAAAATGTACCAAGTAAATTTTTATTTTTCAAATAAGGATGTTAATTCGTTCATCTGATTTTAATATTATTAAATTATTCGTAAATTTACATTATGTGAAGTAAAATATGTATAATATATCAATAATCTTCAAAAAAGGTTACAAGAATTTTTTTAAATTAACCATTATCTCAATTTTCCCAAAAAAAAAATTGAAAAAAAAAAAATTAAGAATAATAATTTTAAAATTGGTTATAATTAACATTATAATATCAATCATTTAACTTGGAATATATCCAGAATAAAGAACTCTCAAACTAAATCATCAACTTTAAAATAATAAAAAAAAAAAAAAAAGAAAACTAATATTCACGCCATCTATTTTTACACTTTACACATGAATAAAAGGTAGTAGCAGGTTCATCTGCTGATCGAGTTTGAAATTGGTCATAAAAGGCTTCATCATGGCCACATTTTGGACAAACTACTTTAGTCTTGGGTTTAAATTCCACTTCAGCGCTATCTCCAGAAATAACTCGTGTTTTGTTATCGAGGATTTTTTTCTCTAAAACTTTATTCATGGATTTCTTTTTTACATCTTTTGAATAATCTTCTTCATATTCACAAGCACGACATAATAATACAAAAGAACCATCATCCTTCTTTTTTTTACGTAATACTTTTTCACAATTTGGGCAAAATTTAACCATTGTTATCAACAAAATTCTCTGATATTAATATAATAATTGAAAAGAAAAATAAAAAAATTACGAGAGAACTTCACTTATTTTTGTTAAAATTCTAGCTTTTCCACCAGTTGATTGAACTAATTG
>CAYPTZ010001074.1:0-1648 GCA_964413395.1 uncultured archaeon
TACTGTTAACACGTTTTTTGCTCGAAAAAGTGTCAACCTATTTCAGTACAAGACACCACTACGCTTTGTGCCTAACGTTCCCGCAATATGGCAAGTTGGCGTTGCATCGCTTTAAGTTTGATTGGAAAGATACAAAAAAGCGGACTACGTTCGTATCTCCCGTGAGACTAACTAGCCAATTTGCTATATTGTGTGTTGGGCGTTCGTGGTTTTAGTATCTTTTAAGTCTGAACTCAAACTCTCGTTTTTCATTTTGAGAGAAATCAATTTGACTCCAATCCTTGTGAACACTATACATTGTAAAAAAACTCCAGAACTGTTTAAACTCTGACTCTTTTATGAAATCAGTATAGTTTTTTGAACAGAGAGGAATTATATAAACATACTTAAAAAAGTATAATTGAAAATCCACTACAGCAAAAGGAAGGTCTTTCCTTTCAGCTTTGTTTAAGTATACGATAATCTCAGGATGCTTTTTAAAATACTCAGTCCTTCTGATAGAAATTAAAGGTAATTTTGGGACTGTCAATTCTTGATTAATCCAATCAATAGTTTTTTCAAATTTGTCTAAATATTTATTATCTAATACACTTATGGCAAATTTACACAGTGCTCTATATACATTTTGATGAGAGAAGCTTTTAGATTTTAGAATGAATTTCGTTTTATCAGAACTGGATTCATCAAGCTTTATCACCACCTTATCTTCATGATACATTTTAAAATTCTTGCCTTGAGTTTTTGGTATGCCCTGTTTGCCTTTAATTTTGAAAATCGTTCTCCAAAAACCAAAGTACTCAATTATATCTTCTTCGATACTTTGACTAAAGCGAGTATTGCAGGAATCACACTCTTCATTTAAATAAATCCTCTTATTTCCTAAACTTTCTGATATTGCATGAGCATCATTACGAAATGTAACAACGGGAAAAGATTTATTGCAAAATCTACAAACTCGTTTAGTCTTATCGATCTCACCTATTCGATGTTTAGAATCCTCGTTATATAATATGACATCGTATGCCTTGTAAACAGGTAAATTATTTTTATTAAATGAGCCCTCGATTTTTTCATATTCAAGACCAGATTCTAATGACAGTAGTTTTAAATAATAATGAGAATCTTTCTCTATGTCTAAATGTTCGTTGGGTAGAAAAAAGAAATACTCATTTTCACCAATTTTTCTTAAAAAATCGTTTACCTGATTGACAATCGGAAGTTCATCTGAATAATTCTTCACAAAAGAATTAACCTTATATCTTAAATCTGAGGTGTTCCTTTGAAGCTTATCAATTGATACAGTACTATTAGCTTCATCAATATTCTTTGCAAATGAGCATAAGAGGTCGTTTATTAACTCTGAAATATTATCAGTCGATTCAAATCGTATTTGACGAAACTCTGATAATGCTAAAAAAGTAATAAAAATTCTTTCCATAGATGGATGTGTCATCTTGGGTCACCATGACGCCCAACGGTCCCCGCATAAAAATTGGACGGGAGTTAATTCCGATTGCTTGTCCATTGCTAGTTTGTTTATATATTTTTGTTTACCTGTCATAATGAAACCGCCGCCCGGCTTGGTTTTATGCGGTGTTATAGGGCGTTGTGTGTCCTGCGTTACCACAGGGTACGAATATAATAAAGT
>CAYPTZ010001075.1:0-1647 GCA_964413395.1 uncultured archaeon
AACTTAATTACAATATCTATGGAACAAATTCATTATACATATACAGATGGGATGGGAGTTCTTATGTTTATACTCGAATTGAACATCCATTATATGGTACTGCCTCACATTTTGGTTCTTCAATTGCCATCTCAGAAGATGGAAATACTTTTGTTGTTGGAGCTAGAGATTCTAGTGTTGCAGTTGTGTATAGTTGGGAAACTAATGAATGGCAATTTCAAACAATTGCTCCATCAATATCTGAACCTTATGATAATTTTGGAAGAACGATCGATATTGCCGATGATGGTAATATGATAGTCGTCGGTGCTCCCGGATATAATAGTGAAACATTATTAAGCGGAAAAGTCTTTGTATTTAAAAAAAACGCGGATATATGGGAAGAAACCTCTATATTAAGATCATCTGGTGATGGAAAAATAGATGATGAATTTGGATGTGCTGTATCAATATCAAACAATGGTTTAACAATTGCAGTTGGCCAAAAATATTTTGATATCACTGATAGTAACTACAAAATTCACACTAACATAGGTAAAGTATATATTTTCGAAGACACAGGTTCTGAATGGGGGAAAATTGAGATATTAGGGAATTATCAAGATGATGAAACATCAAGTTTTGGAAAATCTCTTGTATTAAGTGATGATGGGTATACCCTTTTTATTGGTACAGATTATAAATCTAATCCAGACGGTATAATTAGTTCTGTTAATGTATATAAAAGAGCATTAGATTCCTGGGAGTTTCAATCAAAGAATTATCCCTCTGATCTTTCAGATATAGAGGGTTTTGGATATTCTCTTGATATTTCAAATAACTTCGAAACATTAGTGGTAGGGGCACCATATGGCAATAATGATAATGGTGCGGTATATATATTTGAATAGAATCTCTCAAAAATATAGATATGATGCTATATTTCTAATTTTTTTTTTTTTAAGAAATATCAAAGGGATTTTCATTTCTCTTCTTTTTTTTTTTATTTTTCTTTAAGAATTTGGATGAAAGTTGAGGATTTTTTATTCCAAATCGTTTTTTGCCATATCATAGGAAAATATTGATAACCTTTTTCAAAATTTGTAACTAAAGTGACAATCCCCCTTTTTAAATGTCCCCCACAAATTTTTCCGCCAAATTTCGAGAACATTATATTAAGTTAAATAAAAGGGAAAAAAGAGTGGGAAAAGAGTGCTTCGAACTCCCGATATCTGGCTCTCTTGTTCATAGAAGCAACTGTTAGTCATGAAATTAGATATTATGGTTATATTTTATTAGATTCTTTATTATATTTAATCGAAATAAATATCCCAAGAATAATTCCCACAATAATGACCAATCCATACAGAATGAGATTAAAATCATCGGTTCCAAATTCAATAAAATACACACTAGCTAAAAATATAAGAAAAAACGCAAAACTAATGTGACCTATGATCCCAAATTCAAATTGCCTTTCTGCAATCGTAGAACGTGTATTATAAACTCCGATTATTGTAAATATTATTGCCCCACTGAGAAGAAATAAATTAGGAACAAAAATATAATAGATTAAACCAACTATACCCGAGATGAACATGATGTTATAATACAGTAATTGAGTGTTTTTTTTCATATATATCTAACCTTCGATGAAATGTGAATTAA
>CAYPTZ010001076.1:0-1647 GCA_964413395.1 uncultured archaeon
TTCCAAGCCAACAACAAATTTTTGGATTAGATTTTATTACTGCTAAATGATAACCGCATACAATTCCATCTAGTTCATCTTTTACAAATGCAGGAATTCCAATTTCTAAAGCGGTTTCGGAATCTTTCGTAATTATTATATCCCCTTCATTGATAGTTAAATGTTCTATTTGTTTATCTGTAGCAGTTGCTTTCATAAAATTCATGCTAGATATGATGAATTCATTTTGATAAACTTCATTATAATTGCAGAGAAGAACTTCTTTTTGATCTTCAACACTTTTCTTATCTACATTACTAGGTTTGATATTAGCAAAAGTCTTTAATCGTCTCAATATCCAAGTTTTAGGATATTTTCCCAATCTTTCTATTCCAGACTCTTGCATAGGCACGGTGGGATCAAGCCCTTTCGTGACTGCTTCTAAGATCATTGAGTGGCGATATTCTTCCAATAAAGTGATATGTCGTGTTTTTACATCGATGAGCGAGTCGATTTCGGCGGTAATTTTATCCAAATATTTAATTATTATATCTTGTTCTAAAATTGGGGGGATTGGAAAAATTGCTTCTCCAATAGCACTAATTTTTAATCCAAATCGTGTAATGCCATTAGCGCTAATGCTATATTGAAATGCAATATTCGGTGTTTGAAGTGCCCTGTAAATAAATTTGTTTATCGCAATATCTCTATTAGGTCTAATAATTGCTAAATGATAACCACAGACTACACCGATTAGTGAATCTGAAACATAGGCTGGAACTCCAATTTCCTCTGCTGTTTCGGAATCTTTGGTAATAATTATATCACCTTTTTTCAAGCTTAAAGAATATATCTGGTTTTCAGATGCCGTTGCTTTCATAAAATCCATATTGCCCGTTATAAATTCATTCTGATATACTTCATTATAATTGCACAGCAATACTTCTTTTTGTCCTTCTATGCTTTTTTTATCTACATTGCTTGATTTAATAAATGAAAAAGTTTTAAGGCGCTGAACTTTCCATTTTTTTGGAATTTGATTAATCCATTGAAATCCATTATCTAAAAAATTTAATTTCATAACGCTCACCTATTTAAATCCCTCTAATACTTTCTGAATTTCATTTTCAATTTTTATTATATCCTCTAATAACTTATTTGCAGATTTCAATTTTTTATATTCCCAAAAATTTCGAGTAAAAGGTATATCATAACCCACATTTGTTTTTTTATCGTCAATCCAAGCATCTGGCACAAAGGGTTTTACCTCTCTATCAAAAAAAGTTTGGATGTCTTCTTTCAAGGGAATATTTTCTGAATCTCGGAGTTCTGAGTCTCCCTCTGGTTTTCCATTTTTTTTGCAAACAACTGCATTTTCATCTCGTTCTCCAAAAACACGGATGCATGCGGTGAGAAGTGAACTTGTATTGACTCCCGATGCCTCTAATTTATTGTTAATGAAGGATTTAAATTTATCACGGTTCATGAAGACTTGAGTTTGATCTAATTTGTTAAATAATTTTAGGATTTTTTCTTGTTTTTGTTTCCCTTCATTAATTTCCAAGAGTTTTAATTGGTTTTCTTTTTTTTTTTTTGATTTTGCCAGATTAATGAAGGCAGTTTGTAATTTTAGGGCTTCAATACTCTCATCAGTGATTTGGAATTTGA
>CAYPTZ010001077.1:0-1645 GCA_964413395.1 uncultured archaeon
AAACACTTAATCAATTCAATTGGAATCAAAAATTACTAAATTTATCGAATGTAAAAATATAATAGAATGAACATATTTATACTATATATATAATGTATAAATACAATAAAAGAACTCATCAATTTAGTGTATTTTGTCCAAATTGTGAAAAAGATATTATGTTTTTTATCCCTAAGGCGCTTTTTCATAAAGATCGCGTTGAGTATCCTTTTACCTTTAGATTTATCCATGGAAATTTTCCTCATTCCATTTCCTTATATATCGATGTGAATGATGACATTAGAAGCTATGAATTTGGAGATTCAGTTCAACTTTCGGAGGAGTATGTAGACAAAATTATACAGGATAATGTCCTAGAGCAGGAAAAAGCTTCTGCCATAATTCTACAATCAATTTTCGACACCTATTCAACTTTAATCCAAGCCAAGATTCCAGATGCAAATCAAATAAATTTGAATATAGAAAAAAATTTAGATTCACAATTTGAATCATTATTTAAATCACAAGATCATGGTAAATGGGGAGATAAAATAATCAATATTCTGAAAAAGAATGAATTTTTTATTATTTCGGATAACAAAGGGGATATTTTTAAATATAATTCTATTACTAAAAAAAGAATCAAATTGAACAATCCAATAAAGAAGAACTTGTCTTTGGAAAAAAAATGGATTCGTACTGTATCCAAAGATGGAAATGTTGGCTTTGAATCGAAAAATATCTATGTTGGGAAACAGTATTCAAGGAAATCTGTATTAATTAAACATATTGGCCCAAAATTTGTTGTTTTTTTTAAGAGCAAAGTTATAAAAGAGCAAGATGTAAATAAGACGGTAAATAAAGGTAAATCACACATATCAATAAACAAGCTTGGTATGATTTAGTAATTTTGACTTATATTCTACCTATTGATATTGATTCTGCATTTATTAATCAAATATCAAAATTTTTGATGATTTCTTTCATCTATATCTAATTATTGAAAAATTTTAATTAAAATTGCATAATATATTGATTTTATCTCTATGTTTATGAAGTATGCAATAGTATAGCAATGAAGAAGGATGAAACGGATAATTTATACGCTCACTATATGTTTATAAAAAAATAGTGCAAATAGTAATGATTTTCACATATTATCATATTCAGAAAGAGCCACAGTTTCATAACTATACATTATCTATTTAATTCTTTAAGGAAAATATCAAATGAGAATTATTGCAGGATCATTGTCCTATCTGAAAATTTATTGATATTTGAACTGATTTATTTGTTTAACTTTTCTTTGATTGAATCATTATAAAGGTTTTTATGAGAAATTATATTTTTATAATTAGGATCTTAATTATTGGGGTCCTCTTCAAGGTGATTATTATGACTAAATGGAAAAGTCAAAACATACCCTTTACGAACAATCCAATTTCAAATGTGTTTTTATTAACGGAACGAGCATTTAAAGCAATGGATGGTTTTCAACGACAAATTCTTGCAGATTTAGGACTTACCCGCGCTCAATTTTCTATTTTGAACCATCTTTGGCAAAAAGATCAAATCCCTTTTAAAGAATTAGCAGAACGGTGTTTTTGTACACGTCCTACCGTAACGGGTATTGTGGATACTTTAGAGAAAAAGGGTTTTGTTCAAA
>CAYPTZ010001078.1:0-1643 GCA_964413395.1 uncultured archaeon
GAATATAGATGGAATCCTTCATCATTTAAAAGATAATTAATAGGTTCCTCTGAAATTTTATAAAATTCTTCTCCATTATTATTTTGTAAATATAATGTAGACATTGGAGATTGATCCCAAATTAGATTGGATTTTTGATCATTTGCGATTAAATCGATACCATTTTGCCATTGCACATTAATATTTAAATCAAATTCTGAAGATATATCGATTGCATCAGGGGAATCTAAAAGCCTAATATCAAACTCCTGAGTTTCAGAATATTCTTGATATCCATTGTCTCCATCGACTTTAATATAATCTAATGAAACGATAAAAGAATGTAGAGTAATATCAATAAGATTACTTGACTGAGTAGTGTCTTCAATATAGGCAATATGATCAAGGAAAAATTGAAAATCATAATCAAGAAAATCACTTGCGCTATTAATAATCATTATATGCCGGTAAGTAAAAACATCATCTCGAATAGCTAAAGAACCTCCAATATCTTCGAACTTGTCAGCACTACCTGCACCTTTCTTTTTAGTTTGAATAAACCATTGATTATTATTATCATTATACCATAAGTCTTCGTCTTGTGGTGTTTTTAGAGGATGATATGAATTATCAAAGAAATTTTCCTGTGTAATTTGACTTATGTCAGCAAATCCTATTGCTTCATTATCCCATGTATAATGATTGAAACTTCCCGTTAAATCAATAGTAATTGCTGATGATATTCCCATTAATTCATTTGAATTCAGAGTATCTATTAAATTATTAATATCAAAACTCAAAGGAATAGCTAATTTACCTCTGTCATCACCACCAGATGTAGAAACAAGAAATTCGCATTCAGTATTTACTAAATCAGTATTGAAGTCTATAAATAATTTATTAGAAAATGGTGAATTCCATCTAAAATCAGATATCTTAGGATATGATGTTGGAAAATCAATTATCATTTCTAAATCGAAGTTATCATCAGGTAATAGTGTATAATCAGATAATGTATATGAAATAGAAATATCGAGATAATCAGGAAAATCTATTTCTTTATTAAAGATTAATATCATTTCATCCCCATTAAGTATCTCAACTGCTGGACTAAGAGATGATATTTGTATATTTTCCATTATATCACTATTGATGGAAATTTTTAGAGGCATTAAGGAAAGATAACTGTTATCTAATTGATCATTCAAGTTAAAAGGGACAAGAATATCATCTTTAGTCAATTCAAGTACTGACATGTCTAATCTGAAATCAGTATTGAATTCAGTAATGATAGAATTTGAATTTTCAGAGTTTATTAAATCATTTAATGTTTCATGATTTGAATTTATTGTTAAAAAGTTTAGACTTTCATCAACAGATTGGATATTTTGTCCTCCATTTGGAACAATCATCTCAATTTGATAGGGATCTAACTTATCAATAGAAATAGTAGGTTTCAGTGCTTGACAAATACTACCAGCATCAAAAAGATCTCCATCAAATAATAATTCACTTGATGGATCAAGAAAAGTAATAGATGTAGAAACTTTTAATTTTAGATAATTGGTCGTATCTTTAGATGGATCATTCTCTAATAAGTTGTAGAACCATAATTTTAAGAATTCTTGACCAAATATTTCATCGATATTACAATAAAATTCATT
>CAYPTZ010001079.1:0-1643 GCA_964413395.1 uncultured archaeon
AAATCCTCCTTATTATCATTTAGGATTTTAAAACTAAAAAAAACGGGAATTCCACATCGTAGATATGCATATATTTGAGCAGAGAAAGTATCATATGATAAATTTTCTTTTTTAAAAAAATCCCCAATTTCAATTTCCATCCCGAAATTACGTATTGCACCTAAAGTTTCTAATACTGATAGGCCTGATGATGGAACGGGACGATGATATGTAAAAACGGGAGCAGAAACTTTTATTTCATAAGGTGTTGGTGCATAGTATCCAAACTTGTAGGATGCTTGCTCAAGAATAACCCAAATTGCACTAGTAGCGCATTTATGAACTACAGTATCTTGACTCTGGAATGGAAGACTTTCAATATTTAGTTTATATCCACATAAATTTGCAGAATAATTATGAATTGCAATAATATTTCGATTCTTATAATTATTTCCAAGATTTTGTTGCTTATTTGTATCAGGATAAACAGAAATTAATGTTCTACCTACTTCCATTTCTGGAACGGGGCGTAAAATTGAAAAACCTAGATAATAATTTTTTAAAAATCCATGATAATCTACAAATTTATCTAAATTGAAAAAAAGTTCTTTTTCATCGAAAGTTTCTTTAAAGAAATGTAAACGTTTACAAAGTTTTTCATAAGGGTAATGGCAATTCGCATAAAAATGTAAATAATCATCCAAATAATATTTATCGATGTAAATGACTTCTAATATCATAAATTTACATTCAATTATATAAAGATAATGAATTAAATATTTAAGTTGCTTATGATTCTTAAATTCAGTTTCATCAATTTTGAGAATTTCCTTGAAAATAGATTTTAATCTCTCTGTGTATTCTTCTTCAGTTTTTTGCTTAGAACAATCATATCCAATTGGAGAGGAAAGAACACTTTCGAGCTTCAAGCATTACACCAAAAATTATAGATAATAAGATATAAAATTCTCAGGTTAAACAGTAAAACGTTTATGAAGAGTCTCCTCTGAAACTTGTGAAACACTTCGGAATCTCCGATTAACAACTTCTATCCTTTGATTATGTTCTTTAATAATTTGGTCAATATCAATATCTTGAAGTTCAGGTTCTTGAATCATAATTCCGTTGAGATCATTATTTTGAGGCATTTTTTTATCTACCATTTATTTTTTTTTTTAATTACCTAAATAAATTCCGATATTTCTTATATTATATATAGTTCAGCAAAATTTAAATTTTGGGGTTATATGCCAAAAGTGAAAAGATCTTTATTATATATTAATCTTCCCCACCTTAATTTGGCTTAAGTGTTATGTCGCCTTAATCAATAATAAAGTTGCCACCCTCCCCATATTTCACTAAAAAGAAATTTTGATTAATTTTTAGAAAAATAGAACATTTTTCAATTGTTATAGTTATTTTTTAATAAAGAAATATCTATCATTATAAAAAACTGGTAACAAACTTAAAAAAATTTTCAATAAATTCATATATTGAAATGATGGTTAGTATTTTCTCCTTTCAGATTTTTTAAATTAAGTTAATCAAATTTGAATATGTCAAATTTGAATACTTTTTTTTTTTCAAATACTTCCCCATTAACATTGTTCTTTTTAAATGAATATTGAGTTTATTATAATAAAAATGATAACTATTGTATCAAA
>CAYPTZ010001080.1:0-1640 GCA_964413395.1 uncultured archaeon
GATCTTCATTCGTTCCCATATCGAAACATTTTCATAAAGTACTAATCGTTTTTGCCGAGATTTCAAAGGTTTTTGAATCTGTTGAATATTTCTATCAATTTTCTTCTGATTGTTTAACACAGCTCGCTTGTGTTGGAGTAAAGATTTTGCAGAGGTAAAGGATTTATTACAATTGGGACAGAGATGAGTAGTAATATGGTTTTTTTGTTGAGATTGAAGGTGACTTTTTGCTTTTGAATGCTGAAATAAGGCTCTTTTTGTGATAAATATTTTATTGCATATTTGACAGCTAATTTGAAATTGTTCTTGATTCATACTATCTCCTCATTTTCTTGCTTTTACGCGAATTGCAGCAGCGTCTGGAATGATAATTGCATTTAATGAATCTGGGTTAAAGGAAGCTTCATCGTCTAATTCAATGTCCTCATCTATCAGTGTAAATATTACATTATCAAATGTTGGATTATCCTCATCTTCATTATCGTCCTCATCTTCACCGTCGTCCTCATCTTCATCAATTCGATTTCCTTCTTCATCCAATTCACGATAAATGGGTTCAATTATCACTTCATGAGATTCTTCATCGATTTCAAAAGAAAACCCTGCATTTCCTGCCCATAATTCGATTTTAGTACCCTCAATGACGCTTTTTGATTTAGATATACGATTACGTTTTCCATTTAGAGAATTTATTTCAAATTCCCAATAATCCTCAATTTCTTGCAAAATATTAATTCCTCGCATGATTTCAGGATAAGATTCAACAATTTCAGAATAGCGTATGCTTCCATGCCAATTCCACTCCTTTGTTTGGTCAGATTGATCCATATAAACAATTCCATCTCCTTTTTTTGGAAATTGAATGTTAAGATAAAGTTGATTATATTCTTCTAAATATTCGCTTTCAATCAGAAAATAATGGCCATTAATATTGATTCTAGATACTTTCCATCCATTTGGAGTCTTTTTTAATTCAAAGGAGCAAGATACAGGGGCTAAATAATAGACATATTCCCATTTTTTTTTAGTGGGTTCTTGATAACTAGATTGAATAATTTTTTCATGGTCAACCAATTTCTGAATAATTTTTCGAATATTAGTTGAAAATCCCGCCTTTTGAAACAAATCAATAGTAAATCCTTCTTTAGAATGTGTTTTGAGAAAACTTAGTACGTTTTCTTCGGTAGTGGTGATAGTTGGAATTCGTTTGAGTTGGTTGAGAGGGATACCCTTGATCGACTCAGAAGGTTTATTCATATATAAATTTAATTAAACCACCTATTTAAGTCTAGGTAACAAAATGGAGGTTTTCTTTGCTCATTGAACTTGATTAACTCGACAATAATTATGATGATTTCTGATACATATACATATAAATAGTGAACAATTGAAGATAATTATTACAAAAGTCACTATATTCTAATCTGAATCGTTAAATCCTTAATTAAATTAATCTTAACTCCGTTTCATTAACTATTATAATTTCTTTTTTTGAAAAAAAAAATTTAATTAAGTCGTTTACCATGAAATTTTTTAGCATTTTCTTGCATTTCTTTAATTGATGGATTTTCTTTGTTATCCTGCGAGATTCTAATCTGATCCTGTCGTTTACCATTCTGATCTTGATGATTTGATGAGGT
>CAYPTZ010001081.1:0-1634 GCA_964413395.1 uncultured archaeon
GTGGAATTACAGGCGGAAAGAATGCGGGAGAGAAAAAAATAACACAAAAAATTATTCTGAAATGGTCTGGAGTGAATATAAAATTTCTAAAATTGCCACTTCCTATACCATCCAAATCGTAAAATCCAGTTGCCCATGATGTAAAGAGTGCAATAAGTCCAAAAAAAGCACTGATAAGGCCGAGTATTGAATGTCTGAATTTTATTTTTGTCACAATTTTAGTTGTTATGGTAATATAGAGGATATCTTGATAATATATATAATATAAAACATTTAAGAGACCAATTGAAGCGGAAATATATGCGGAAGAAAGTCCAAATCGATATTGAAGCATAAGATTATGGTAAGTTCCACCAAAATCATATCTTAAATCTGAGATATGTCGGGGGCCAGCGTTACCATACCAAAACATAATACCGATGATTAAAACAATGAGCCCGATGGTGTGAACAATGATCTTTTTCTGATTATCCCTCAAAGAATTCTCTTCTTTGGAGATGGAACTCCACAAAATGAAAATGATTCCCAACATAAAAAGGAGTAATCCTACATACGAATGTTCTGATAATTGCCCATAAAAAGAGACAGAATTCCACAAATATACGGTTACAATTCCTTGAGTTTCAATTTCATAAATCATCCAAGGAGTAACCATTCCAAGAATTCCAAATATAATACTTAAAAAGCCAAAAACAGAAAATTTAGTTTTACTTTTTGATTCTTCGAGAGAACTATGCATAAGTAATTTTGAAAAGTATGGTCATATAAATCCCTGAGATTCTTTGTATTACAAACCAAAAAAAAAAAAAGCAAATTTTTCTATTTAGAATATATCTTGATGTAAGGTTCAATAAATGTAAATCAGCCTGGTTTTTCGTGCCTAAAGAATTTAATCGCTCAAGTCCTTTTTTGCTTCTTTTTTTTGAAAGATCATAGATACCATTGCTATCACAACATTATAATGGGAAGTGTGATTGTCCCAGGTATGAACGGAACCTATCGAAAGAATATAACAAGAGGGTTACATGTCCACATCGTTGAAAAACAGAATCAAAAATCGGGAAAACAAACAGAAGGGCAAGTTCAAGATATTTTAACCAATTCAGCATCCCACCCCCATGGTATAAAGGTCAGACTCATTTCAGGTAAGATTGGTCGAGTTGTAAAAATCAGTCCGAAGTAAAAATAAAGGAAATATTATCTTACCTTTCACAAATTTGAATGTAGAAGAAAGGAGAACTTATGCTTGATACCTCAGTCATATAGCTATTCATTGTATCATTTTGAACGATCATATACATTAAAAGAAAAAATAATTGCAAAACCTTGGGTTCATGACCTATTTTTCCCTGATTTCTTCTCCTTTTTCTTAATACACTTTTATTTTTATTTGTGAAATTTAAGCAAAAAATGGGTATATTTCTAAAAATATTGCCCGTAAATTTATTGTGACTAAACTGAAAAGGGATACAAAAGATATTTATCTATAATCTTCAATATGTTCTTGATGTCGATAATATTTGAAATACAAGTGGGAAATCAAATTTTCAAACAAATTGAGGGTCCATTTGGAATTTTAAGGATCGAAGATCCTCAAAATCTACTTCAATATTATCAAGATGCGACAAAAACAA
>CAYPTZ010001082.1:0-1634 GCA_964413395.1 uncultured archaeon
ATTCTTTAAAAATATTTATAAAATAATTATTTTAATAGTGTGGTTTTATTAAATTTTTCATAAATATTTTGTTTTTTTTTTTTTTAATTGAATTGAATAAATTATAAAATCTTGAAAAATGGAATCATAAAGCGTGTAATAAATGTGAAAATTAAAGATAACTTTTGTATTCAGGAATAAATCCTGTTTTCATCAATAATTTGGCTTCATCATGGGATTTTTGAATGATATTTGAAGCTATTTCTCTTGCTTCTTCTTTCGATAACCTAATTTTTGCAACACCTTGTTCTATTGCTTTTTGTCCAACAGCAACAGCTTCATCAATGAAAACATTCATTTCATTCATTGTTGGAATAATATATTCTTCATGGATTCCATTATTACGCGCATATTTTGCTAATTCTTCTGCCGCAGCAATGCACATTTCATCAGTAATTGTTGTTGACCTTACATCTAAAGTCCCTCGAAAAATACCTGGAAATCCAACTGAATTGTTAACTTGATTAGGAAAGTCAGATCTACCAGTAGCAACAATTCTAGCACCAGCTTCTTTTGCATCCCAAGGAAAGATTTCAGGAACAGGATTTGCACAAGTAAAAACAATAGCATCATCTGCCATTTTTGAGATCCATTCTTTTTTAATAACATCTGGTCCAGATTTTGAGAGAGAAATTAAAACATCTGCTCCATCTAAAGCTAATCCTAAATCACCTTGAATTTGGTCTGGGTTACTATTTTGCGCAATTTCATACTTATAATTTTTTGGAGATGTCAAGTCTTCTCTTTCTTTGTATAAAATTCCACGAGAATCCACATAAAGTGCATCTTCAGTATTAAAACCTGCTGTTCCAAGCAATCTTTGAATAGCAAAGTTGCTTGCACCCACTCCATTAAATATAATTTTCACATCGTTTCTTTTTTTTCCAACAACTTTCAAGGCATTTATCATTCCAGCGAGAGTAACGCAGGCAGTTCCTTGCTGATCATCGTGCCAAACAGGAATATGAACATCAGGATCTTTTCTAAGTGCATCTAAAATTCTAAAACATTTTGGTTTCTCAATATCTTCTAAATTAATCCCACCAAATGTTGGTTGAATCCATTTGACAAATTGAATTATTTGTTCAGCATCCATATTAGGGCCGATACACAATGGAAAAGCATCAACCCCACCTAAATATTTGTATAGCAGACCCTTTCCTTCCATTACAGGTAAACCTGCTTCTGGTCCAATATTTCCTAAACCCAATACTCTAGTACAATCACTGACTACAGCAACATAATTCCATTTGTTTGTATGGATATATACGTTTTCAGGATTCTTATGAATATCCATACAAGGAGCAGCAACACCTGGACTATACCAAATTCCAAAATCTTGAAAATCACGTATTGAACATTTAGGCATCACTTGCAATTTACCCTTGTAGAATGGATGCATTTTTAGTGCATTTTTTGAAGGTATTTTAGATTTCTCGATAAGCTGCTCTTTAGTAAGTTTATCCATATATAAAAACATGGAACATTATTTATGAACTTAATTTCACTTTTTCTAAAAAAAAATATATAAATTAAGTATTATTTTTTTTTATTGTCCAAAAGAAATTCTATTAAGATAAATCGTGAGAAATAAA
>CAYPTZ010001083.1:0-1634 GCA_964413395.1 uncultured archaeon
ACACATCCAAATTGGCAATAATATCAGCATTCAGTTGGATGGCTAAAGTGTCTTCTTTGACCCGTTCACGAATTTCTTGGAAGAGAGAATATTCCAAATCTTTCACATTTTCATCAGCAGAAAGGATTTTTTCTTCCATCTCTTTTAATCGATTGGTCTCATATCGAATACCATTTTTGATGCTCTGTCGTTGAATATAATCTTCAGGAATTACGACACTCTTCAATGCGTTTTCTGTGATCTGGATATAATAACCAATAACACGATTATAACCAATTTTGATTCCAGCGGAGATTCCTAACTTTTGCTTTTCTTCCGCTTCAAATTTTAGGATCCAATCTTTTCCTGAATCTAAAATATCATGATACTCATCGACTTGAGCATTATAACCTCGCTTGATTATTCCACCCTCAGTAATAGTGGTGGGTGGCATTTCATGGATTGAATTTTGAATGAGTTCAATAAGCTGAGAAAAATTGGTCAGATTTTCAATTAAGGGGGTAATGATGGCAGAACTAGTATTCACAAAAATCGCACGGATCTCATTTATGATTTCCAAGCCATTTTGAATTTGCAATAAATTGCGTGCGTTCACTGTGCTTGAATAATTGATTCGTGAAATGAGGCGACTTAAATCCCCAATTTGGCCTAATTTATCTCGTAAGGTTTGCCTTATATCAAAATCTTCGACAAAATACTCCACTAAATTTAACCGCTCTTCAATTTTGTTCTTATCGATTAGGGGTTGAACAATCCAAGATTTTAATAAACGAGTGCCCATGGGGGTTTGAGTATGATCTAAAATATCAAATAAAGTGCCAAAAGTACCACCATCATTCTGATTACGAAGTAGCTCAAGATTCTTTTGAGTATTAATATCTAAAAACATAAAACTTTCATCTTGAATATACTTGATACGTTTTATATTATCCGTGGTTTCTTGTATTTGGGCATCCTTTACAAAAGATAAGAGTCCTCCTGAAGCACAGACAGATAGAATTTTATCTTCAATATCAAAGGGAGTAAGATTTTTGACATTAAATTGAGTTAATAATAGACTAAGAGCAGAGTTAAAATTATAATTATGGGGTGCATGTTCTTTAGTAATGCAGGGTATATTTTCCCGTAATTGAGACATAAAAGCAAAATCAGAGAGTAAGTCAGTAGACAATACACATTCGACAGGAGAATATTTGACAATAAAGGCCCACATGGACACTAAAGCATTTTTTCCATAAAATTCAGATGTGAAAAAATCTGCACTGGATATATCTAAAAATGCAACAGCATAATTCCTTTTTTCCCGATGGATAGTGCAAATGTAATTAGAATTTTTACTATCTAATAAATCATCATCTACAATGGTTCCAGGACTTAAAATACGAACAACCCCTCGTTTGACAATGCGTTTATCTTTTTTAGCTTCTGAAGGGGATTCTAATTGTTCAACAATAATGACCGTTTGTCCCAAGCTAACTAAGGATTTGAAGTGTTGTGTAGCTTTATGAGGTATTCCTGCTAATGGATGTCGACTTGGCCCACTCCCTCGTTTTGTTAGCGTTAATCCGAGAAGTTTGGATACATTTACCGCATCATTATAGAAAAATTCATAAAAATCTCCCATTCGATACGCC
>CAYPTZ010001084.1:0-1632 GCA_964413395.1 uncultured archaeon
TAAAGTAATATTTTGATCTACTATATCATCATTCTCATTAGTTTCATTATCAATTTTCATTTAATTCTCATCCTTATTGTTAAGTAGCAAATATAATTTTTGTTATTTCTACTTAGTATTCTTGTTATAGCAACATAGCTATTTAAACATTCTTTTTTTTTATTTTATTGACTATATTTTTTTTAGAAAGATCAAAACATCTTAACCAAATAAAAAAAAGTTAATAATATGCCACTGGGATTAGCTCTTATTACTGTTGATAAAAATGTTGTGGCATCACGTTCAAAAGGATTTCTTGAATGTTCCTATCCGTCTAATTTCAATATTTCAAGAGGTTTAATCCACAAGATTATAATGGCGATTAATTCATGTGATGATGAGGATAAAGAGGGTATTTTTGAATTAAAATATTCAAATAACACAATATTAGTTCATGAAAAAAAATTAGAGAATGAAAGTGATAAAGAGTTAATTGTGTTAATCTTGATTCCTGAAGATTCGAATATAGCAGAAAAATACCATGAATTATTTATTGATGAGATAGAAAAGCTATATCATCATAACAAATCTAATCGAATTATTAATTTTACTAATTTTGCAAAAAAATTTTTTAATGAAGCAGTCAGTAAAAAAATGCTGTTTATTGGATTTCCTTACGCTGGAAAGACATGCATTAAAAAAACCTTCTTTGATGGTGTCGATCCAAGATCTTTATTAGGGGATTCGACTCCAGAACCGACTAGGGGGTTAGTGCATTTTGTATATTTATGGCTAGATGCTGAAGTGGGTATTGTGGATTCTTCTGGCCAAGAATTTGATCAATATGTATCAGTAGGAAATAATCAAGAAAAATCTGTTGCTTTTTATGAATCTGATATAATTGTATATGTTTTTGATATTCAAAATTGGCAAAAAGACCAAGAGAAAGTAATCGGAAACCTTAAAAAAGTCGTTAAAACACGTAATTCTACTTCTGCAAATGCTCAAATTTATGCATTTTGCCATAAGATCGATTTGCTTGAAGGAAATAACCAAGACAAAGCAAATTTATTTTTGGATATAAAAAGCAAAATTGAAAAAAATTATGGAATAAAAACCATTTTCACTTCTATTCAACCTGACCTAATTCATACGGTTATGCGCTCAATGCAAATTATATTAAATAAAAGTTCGGTAGCAGGAAATTCTATAGAAGATTATTGCCGTAGTATAATTAAAGAATATACTGAAAGTGCGATTTTTTTACTCAATAATAAAAATCAAGTTTTATGTCAAATGAATACCCCTGAGTTCAATTTGGATGACTTATCAAAAATGGTTTTATTAGTTGAAAATCAACTTAATATTCTAAGTCAAACATCTCAATTTAGAAATATCAATTATTCAGTTATATTCAGTAAAAATGATTTTGTTCTAATTGTTAAATCGATAAATATTTTCAAGTTTGGGGTTTCCAATGTAGTCTTTATTCGGAAAAATATAAATAAAGATACTATATTAGATATTGTAAATAAACTAACTGAAAAATTGCAAGTATAATCTAAATTAACTATTTTATTAGATTTTATTGTGATTCTGCTGCTTTTCCTTTATTGAAATCCTCTTCAATTTTTTCCCCAAAAATATATTCTC
>CAYPTZ010001085.1:0-1631 GCA_964413395.1 uncultured archaeon
GTTGATGTGCATTTAGTCGAACAAGAAATGGAACCTCCAAATCCAACAGTTAATATTGATTATGATCGTATTGAAGTTGAAATGAAAAAAGCGGGAACAAATATTGTTATTCTTTTAGATTCAGATAGAGACCGTATTGTTTTCGTATTAAAAAACCAAGATTCAAATAAATTTGAAACATTATTACCAAATTCTCTGTATACAGCAATGCATAGTATTTTAGCAAAAGATTATAATCGTTCAATTATTAATGTTCGAACTATTCCGAGTGATCCCAGAGCAGATAAATATTCAAAATTAAATATTGTTACTGGTGTTGGTTATAAACATTTAGGTATGATCCTCTATGGAGCTATTGGGCAATCGATTGATCCATTAAAATTTGAAACAGGCATTTTATACGTAGATTCTGGTGATGGCTATCAAAAAATCTCTTCAATTACGGAAATATCGCAAATATTCAATAAGTCAGAACTTCAAGGGAAAAATATTATATTAGTATTGTGGGAAGAGTCTGGAGGTCATACAATAAATCTTTTAAACATCTCACAAATAAATGGAAATGTTAAAATTGAACCTGTTTTAACACCAATAGGGGATAAGTACCCTGCTGAAGCTCTACTTATTCTTAGTGCTTTAATTTCAAAAGGATATAATTTAAATGATGTCTTAGATCAATCTATCGTTGGAACAAGAAAAATATATGATGCTAATGATGAAATGAAAATGACGATTGTGGAATCATTCTCTAAACTACAAGGAAAAACATTATCTGTTAATGACATTTTATATAATGTGAAAACTTTTGAGCAAGTGAATGGTAAAATCACAATAATTCATTTATTTAATGAATTATCAAATTTATTTTTAAGACCATCAGGAACTGGTCCAGGAGTTCGAATTTATATATTTGGACAAAAAGATACTGTGGAAAATGAATTAAATAGCCTTATGAAAAAAATTGATGATTTAGTAAAAAATTAAAGAAAATTGTGTTTTTCTTTTTTTTAATCCTTTTTTTTATTATTAGAAATATAAATTATATCATTATAGAAAAGAGAAAAAAATTATAGATTTTCCATTTCACCAATTTGTTTTTGAATTTTATTTTTCACTGCTTCCAGTCTTGCAGATTTGGTTTTAAAATCTTCATCTGAAAGATCACCTGTAATATTATCCATCTCTAAATCAAGCATAGTCTTATTAATATTTGCCATTTTAATTTTTAAATCAGTTATAATTGATTTTGATTCTGATAATTGAGAATCTGATTGAGTTGCTTTTGATTCAAGAGTTTCCGGTTTTGGTGCAGGTGGTGGTGTTGCTCCTGCATTAGGCACTGATGGTGTTTGTAGGGATGCAATATTCTTAGTTGGAACTTGTTCTGAAGTTGTAGCACTTGCACCTTTATCTTTTAATTTATTGATTAATGCTCCTAACTTATCATCTCCATCAGAAGATACTGTGCCCTCTATTGTTTGAGATGTTTCAATTGGCGGATTAGAAGGGGCCGATGGTGCTGGGGGATTAGAAGGGGCCGATGGTGCTGGAGGATTAGAAGGGGCCGGTGGTGCTGGGGGATTAGAAGGGGCCGGTGGTGCTGGGGGATTAGAAGGGGCCGGTGGTGCTGG
>CAYPTZ010001086.1:0-1628 GCA_964413395.1 uncultured archaeon
CTTATTTGGAATATCTGAAATGTTTTTTTCAAAACAAAGTTTTTTTAATTCTCGAAATGCTTGATTTAGTGTTTTTTGTGGTTTACAATATAATTTTCTCATATCATCCATTATTATTTGAATATCCTTAGAGAATTTAGATGATCTTCCAGAATTGTGGAAATTAGGTATCAAACCCTCTATTCCATCCGATTCATATTGTTTTACCAATCTATAAAAACTACTTTCCTTGACATTCCATTCATTACAAAATTTTTCTCTCCAATTCTCATTTCTTTTTAAAGGTGGTTGCATTAACCATTTTTTTACAATCTTCTCTTTAAGCAGGATTTTCTCTTTATATTTTTGTGGTAAATTAAAAGAAATTGGTTTTAATTCTTCAAAATCTAAATAAATACTTTGAGAATTTGTTTTTGTTGTTAATTCCTTCTCAATTTGGTTCTCATAATGAATTTCATTAAATAATGGCTTAAAACATGATTTAGTTTTTATTTGTCTTCTTCTAATTATTGTCGATTTACTAATTTGATTTGTTGAAAATGCATCAACAAAAACAATTCCATGATATATTGCATAACAAACTATTTGAGCTGCTTTGTTAATAGTTATTCCAAATTCTTCAGCCATTATTATACATAATTTATTATAAGAAAGCCCTTCGTTTGGTATAATTAGATTTAGTTTTGGTGTATACATTGAATTCAAGGTAGTAAAAGATGCTCCTAATGTAAACCAGACATTCTCTTTTCTTGGAGTTCTAATTTCTTTTTCAGTTAGTACTTTAAATAGGGTTCCATGTTCTAAGCTCCATTCATTAGCTGCATTCCATCGATTTTCATACTTTTTTTTATTATTTCTGAGTTCTTCTTCATATTTTATTTCATATAATGCTTTTTTTCCATTTTGATATTCAACAAAAACATCTGGTGTATATTTTCTCTGTTTATCATCTTTATATTTGATAACAATAGGTTGATGTTGAAAAGATATTACAGAAGGTGCATGTTCTAAAACAATATAGAAATCTCTTTCTAAACATGATTCATATTCAACAATACCTCCAATAACTTTTGTTGAGGGAAATATACCTCGATTACCTTGTTCTTTTGGTGATATTTTCCTTTTTGATCCAGTTGGTTTCCAATTCATACTAATCATCATAATTGTGGTGAATTTATACAATAATAATATGTGGTATCAAGTATTTAAGATCTTACAATGTCTATCGGGAATGTATAAGGATTAGAAATGGTTATTAACTCATATTTACTCTGTAGTTATATTTTTAAACTAATCAAGCAAAATTAAAAATTCGATATCATTAAAGCATAAAGTAATATTTAGCTTTATTGCCATCAAATGTTGATGTAACAGATTCTATTATTATCAATTGAAAGATTTTGCTTGTTAAAGAAAATAAATATTCATATGAAAAAAAAAAAAATCACATATAAAAAAAAATTGAAAATATAATTTGATATTATTACTCGTTTTCTTATCAAATGCTTATAATTTTTAATATTCGATATTTTTGAATGAAAATGAATTAAAAATCCAATAAAAGTAATTATTATATGAGAAATATGGTCATTTAGACTTAATTATATAATAATTTTTATTCATCTAAA
>CAYPTZ010001087.1:0-608 GCA_964413395.1 uncultured archaeon
AATCGACTTTCAAAAATCTTAAATGCGCCAAATGTTTGTTTCAAAACACTAATTTTACCCGGAAATCATGATCCTGACTATTTAAATCTATATTTTGGAGATAAGGTTCAAATTTGTTCAAATCATTCAAATTCATATTGCTTTTTCCAAGATATAAATATTTGGGGATTGCCTTTTGCTGAAAATTGGAACGAAGAAAAGATAATAAGTGAATTAAATTCAATTCAATCAAAAATTGACTCAACTAAAGTAAATTTTTTGCTTTATCACGGTAATCTTCAAGGAAAACAATATAAATCAGGTGATTCTGGAGAAGAAGGAAAAATTAAGTATATGCCTATGCATTTAGAAAGTTTTTCTCAATTTTCTTTCGATTACATCCTGGCAGGTCATATTCATGTATGTCTCAATAAATTTTCACTTGATTCAAATAATAAAAGGTTTTTTATCTATTCTGGTAGTCCAGTGTCAATAACCCGAAAAGAAAATACTCCCCGAATGGTGAATCTGCTTGAAATTATTCCATTAAAATCAGATAGTTATGAAAATAATAAGGCAGATAACGAAAAAAAAAAAAATCACAAAATATGAAATCACAGATAAAGCAT
>CAYPTZ010001087.1:618-1627 GCA_964413395.1 uncultured archaeon
AAGCATATCCTATTAACACATTTCATTATGTTGATCAACGATTTCAGATCCCTCTTGAAAATCCTCAACAAATTTTTATGGAAATTGATGAATTTCTAAAGAATGATGCAGAATCAAAACAATATATGATTGAAATTGAAGGAATTTTCAATGAAACTACCATGAATTCTAATTTAGAAGAATTTTATAAGAATGTAAAATCAAAATTTCCACCAAATCGCATCGAAATTATTCCCAATGTTAATGATTATACAATATTAATGGCTCATCCATTTTATCAAAAAATCAAGTCCAGAATAATTCAATCTATTCCTGAAGAAAAGGATCAGAAATTTGTTACGCAATTATTAATGAAATCGATGAATAATATGAGGGAAAAACTATGAATATATCAAATATAAATATCGAAAATTATGGAATAATTCAAAAATTTGAAAGTAGTTTTAGGGATTTGACCATCATTTATGGTGATAATGAAACTGGAAAAAGCTTTATTCAAGAATTTATGATTCGAATTCTTTTTGGTAAAGATTCATTAAATTTTGAGGGCATTAAAAGAGATCCTGCAGATCCCTTTGGCTTTATAGTACTTAATACAAATGAAAACGAAGCTTCGATCCAAAAACGCCTCCAATATCGAGATGATAATAATTGGTTGAAAAATTATATGAATCTTGATGTTGAAAATTGTAAAAAGCTATTTATTGTCCATAATAGTGATCTACTCTTAGGAAAAGATGACGATGAGAATAAAAAGTTTTATGATTTTTTGACCGAAGAAATTACTGGGGTTAAATTAAGTGTATACGGTGATTTAACAGATCAAATTAATAAAGATAACTATCTGACCGATTCTGGCGATTTTATTAACAAAAAAGGAGGAAAAAAATATAAAAATGCAATTAAACAGGCAGAAAAAATTACTAATACAATCGAAAAATTCATTCAATCCAGTTTGGAAAAAGAATATGACAAAAAAGAAGTAAAAATTTTACACTTCCGTTTAGAA
>CAYPTZ010001088.1:0-1626 GCA_964413395.1 uncultured archaeon
GTATTATTGCAACAAGAAATATTTATAAGTCTTCCGGTTGACTATATCCTACTTTATTTAATATTAACTAATGTGAAAACTATTATATTAAAATTAATTATACTAAAATAGATTTATAGATTAAAAAAATATTGTTATTGCGAAAATATAATATATCCTAAAAATTAGTCAAAAATTAGAATACCTTATTTTAATGAAAATTGTATAAATATAATGGAGATTTTTTAAAGATGAAAATAATAATTGCTGTAGGAGCCAGACCTAACTTTATGAAAGTAGCCCCATTATTTGAAAAATTGAAAGAAAATAAAATTGAGTATTTATTAGTTCATACCGGACAACATTATGATGAAAAAATGTCTGATCTATTCTTTAAGCAACTAAATATACCTGAGCCTGATATTTTTTTAGGAATTGGTTCAAAATCTCATGCCAAACAAACTGCAGCAATAATGGAGAAATTTGATGATATTTGCAATGAAAAAAAACCTGATGCATTATTAGTAGTTGGAGATGTTAATTCAACTTTAGCCTGTAGTGTAGTGGCAGTAAAATATGGAATTAAAATTATCCATTTAGAAGCAGGTTTACGCAGTTATGACAGAAAAATGCCTGAGGAAATTAATAGAATATTAACTGATGCAATTACTGATTATTATCTTACTCCTTCGAGGGATGCAAATAAAAATTTATTAAAAGAAGGAGTTAATAAAAAAAAGATTTATTGTGTTGGCAACATTATGATTGATACTTTGTATAATTTTTTACCAATTATAGAGAAATCCGATATTTTAAATAAATTAAATTTATCACCTAAAAGTTATATTTTGATGACACTGCATCGTCCATCTAATGTTGATAATAAAGAAAATTTAAGTAATATATATAATACTTTAAAAAAAATAGATAAAAATTACAAAATAATCTTCCCTGTTCATCCAAGAACAATGAATAATTTGAAAAAATTTGAAATTATTAGTAATTCACATAATGATGACAGAATATTGCTTCTTGATCCATTAGGTTATTTAGATTTTCAAAAATTATTATATAATGCCAAAGTACTTATTACTGATTCTGGAGGAGTACAGGAGGAAACTACCGCATTAAAAGTACCATGTATTACACTAAGAGAGAATACTGAACGTCCAATCACTGTTAGTAAAGGGAGTAATGTTTTAATTGGTAATGATATGGATAAATTTTTAAATTATATAGAGAAAGCGATTAATAATAAATGGAAGAAAAGCAAGATACCCAAATTATGGGATGGAAATACTGCCGACCGTGTTTTAAAAGTATTAAAGATTATTTAATTTTTTTAAAAAGAAATATTAAATATCGAATAATTAGGTGAAAAAATATTATGAAAATTTTAATAACAGGAACAGCTGGTTTTATTGGGTATCATTTAGCAAAATATTATCTTGAAAAAGGATATGAAGTTATTGGCCTGGACAATATAAATGATTATTATGATGTAGAACTCAAATATAGTCGATTAGCTGAATTAGGTATTTTAGCGAAAAATACAAAATATAATAAATTTATTCATTCAGAAAAATATAAGAAACATAAATTTATTAAACTTGATTTATCTGATAAAAAAAATATCGATGTAATTTT
>CAYPTZ010001089.1:0-1626 GCA_964413395.1 uncultured archaeon
GCCCTTTTAGTTTGCCTTGTAAATTTCTCCCATTTTATAAGTTTTATTATCTTCCTAAAAAAATAAAATCCGATAATAAATATTTCATTCATTATCATCGATTTCCGTATTTAATACCAAAAAAATATGCATAATTTTCTTTTGCTATGGAACTCTAATCAACTATTGATTTCGGTTGAAAATGGTGAGTTAATCGATCGATAAGGTTCTCCTTGGAAAGCGTGTTTGAATGGAATAAGTCGGCCACTACCCCATGAAGAATTTTTTTGAGGGTGGGAAGATTGGCATCTTGTGCTTCCCCAGGAAATTGGGCTAAGGTGGTTTGTAAGGCTTCCAGTATGATTACTTGATCGTCGAGGGAATAGGTTTGAGTTTGGGACCGTTTGATGAAAATTGGTACGCATTGACCTAATGAACGCCATTGAGTCTTGGAAGTGAACTGGTGTTGATTGGTTTGAATGATTTTGGTAAATGTTGCCTGAGAATAGAGATCATGCGAGAGGAGGTAAGAATAGGTGGCAAAAATCTGATTGCGTTGCAAAAGGGTATTAATCCGTGTGAGTGTTTCGGGAATATATTCGGCAAGATAACTAATAATCAGAAGCTGTTGCTTTGCGGATGAATTTTGGTCAATGGATACTATCTTCAAATCCATGGGTGTGAGATATTGGAAGGTGGTGAAGGGGAGTAACTTAAACAGGGTTTCAATGAAGAGCACTTCCTCAGGATTACAGGTGATATTAAACATGATGGAAACTGGCAGATGGATGAGCTGTAAAAATTCCCAAGGATACATGATAAAATGAGAGGTGGTGATAGTCAAGTTATTTGTGGTTGGGTTTTCCGCTGGATTATTTTTCATATATTCATCCAAAATCGAAAGGACTGAAGCTGTAATATTGGATTGCAGTAATTGTTGTTGTTGAGGCGTAGGAGAAAAGTGATGCTGCGTTACTGTGAGGTTATGGAGACTAATCGTAATTTCAGGATGCAGCTCGGTGAGTTTGCGTAAAAGACGGGCAAAGCGAGAATTTTGATTTTCTAGGGTGTGTTTGGGCATCCTATAGGTGGCAATGAGGGTCGAGTTTTTTGAACCTCCAAAAAATTGCAGGGAGATTATCCCCAAGGCTACCGACCCTAGAGCGCCCCATAATGAATTTGTGGGGGTGGATAAAGGCGAGAGGTTAGTTGGTGCATGATGAATGATCAGCATAATAAATCGTTCATCCTCGGCTAGGGTGATATGGTGAAGTTGGTCTCCAATCTTTTGAAGCCGTTTTTTCTCAGTTTCTCCCATTTTAGTTGATAACAACGATTTAAATAAGCCATGGGCAGATTTCATAGGATCTCTCAAGGTCTGGAAAAGTTGTGCCATCATCTGAGAAAGCTGTTGAGCCTTGGGAAAGATTTTTTTCCGTAAGCCATGAATTTGATTGATCTGGATTAAATCCTGTTGGAAATTTTGGGTAAAGGAGGCAAGATCTAGGGAGGGAGATCTGGAGTTTTTTGATGATGGAACGACATGGTGAGTTTGAACTTTCATTCTGGGTGGGGAATTGGTAGATTGGGATAGAATTTCTGACAGCGGTTCCAAGGAAAATTGATCTGTTTTCCATTGTTGCTGGC
>CAYPTZ010001090.1:0-1625 GCA_964413395.1 uncultured archaeon
CTTTTCGAAACTCCTTCTCCTAAATCAATAAAACTATCTGCCGATAATTCTAATACGACATTTTCTATTTTTTTCGAAGGGGTTCCATGAAGTAGAGAATGGGCAAATAATTGATCTACTGATATCTGTTGGAAATTTGTTATTATGTTTTGAATTTTATGCTTTAAATCATCTTCATTCACAAATAACTTTGAGTTTTTGTTTCCTCGTGATAAATCCCGAACTTGTGAAAATAAAAATTGTACTTGATTCTCCAAATCTTTCACTCTTTTTTCTAACAATTTATATGAAGCTGGGGTCGGAGAAATTTGAAATTTTTGTCCTGATATTGACTTCTGTGTCGGAGTTGATCTTTGAGTTGATTTAGCTGTGCTGGATCGATTCTTTTTTCGCATCGCATCCTTATGAGCTTTCGAATCAAGATGTTTTGAACTGGTTGCATATCCGTCTTTTGAGAATTTTTTATTACAAACTGGGCAATAAGATCCCATAATATTGGATATTTATTTTTTCTAGCCTAAAAGGTTTCAATAAAAATTGATAGATATTCAAAATTTATTTCCCTCTATTTAATCTCATTAAAATATTAAATAGAAAACCATTTTATTCTGAGATAAGAGTTCTATGACTGTTAAATCCCTTTATTTAGGGTAATTAGTAATATTTTTAGACCAATTATCGAGATTCTTATGAAATATAACACAATCTTGAATTTGAGTTATAGAAAAGTAAAGTTATTATAATAATTCCTATTATTTTTAGGTCAGATTTGCATTTCATTTATATAATATAATTGAAGTGATTCTCATTCCACCTCATATTAAAAAAATTGGTTATATAAAAACAGGCCCTCGGCCAAGAAGACATCTTGCTGAAATTGAAATCCAGAAAGATATAACGAGAAATAAGATTTAGAATGTAATTTCCAGATTTTTCAATTTACTAGTAAATTAAAGCTCCTCTATTTAAGAATCAAATTCCAATATATTAGATAATCACCAATTTTTCAACAGATGTTATTATCATGACGAAAAATCAAGAAATTGCCGTTTTTTGGGATTATGAAAATGTCCGCTTGAATGCTGAAGGGCTTAAAGTGCCTGTCGCCGAAAAACTTGTGGATTATATTAATACTCTTGGATATGTACGTATTAAACGGGTATATTCAAATTGGGGAAGTAGCAATCCTGCTATCAATAAAGCTCTATATAGTCTTGGATTTGAACCCATCCATGTTTCCATGGGCAAAGCGAATAGTGTTGATGTTAAAATTGCTGTTGATATTCTTGATACTGCTATGATTTTCCCAGAACTCCATACCTATTTAATTGTTACTGGAGATAAGGATTTTATTCCTGTTGTAAATTGGTTAAAAAATCATGGCAAATATGTAATTATCATTGGTAAATCCGATATTGTTTCAGAACATCTTTTATTGAGTGCCGATCACTTTGTTTCTCTTGAAGAGTTTAGTAAAAAAAACCACATTGCTTCAAAGTCAAAATCCAATGGAAAGAAATTACAAAAAAATCATTCTATTTCATATGCAAATGCAGTTAAGTGTCTAGTTGAAGTCATTTCCAATGCCCGTGATCAAAATAAATCTACCCGATTTAATACTATTG
>CAYPTZ010001091.1:0-1624 GCA_964413395.1 uncultured archaeon
GAATTTGACTTAAAACCACAGAATAAAAATTTTTACTTAATGCCTTTAATGCCTCAAGGAATTTCAGCATATCTGACTGGTCGTAAATAATATGACCAATAGTTTTAAATTCTTTTCTTAAATTAGAATCTGCTGCGCCCACATTAAGGTCAAAATCAGTATAAATGATTTTGATAGCTTTTATAATACCGAATAATGAGTGAACGTTTTGTCGTGCAAAGTTTTTCAATTTATTTATTTGCATCCCTTTATCAAGACCTTGTAGGGTTTCATACACCAATTTCACGTATGAGTTTGGAAATTGTATAAAGTTTGCAACGAGATCGCAAAATCCTTCTTCTTTGTCATCATATGTTTCGGCAACATATACTTCATCTCTGATTGCGTGAATACTTTCATGTAGTAAAGGAAAAACCAAATCAATAAGCTTTGTTGTATTGTTTAAAAAAATAACTCGATGATTGATAATTTTAGTATAAAAGGCATAACTCTTTATTGCCCGTGGAAAGTTTTTGAATATTATATGTATTCCAAGTTCATCAATTAATTTAAAGGTGTATCGTAAGTCCATAGGTTTTTCGGGTGGGATTTCGACTCTTTCTCTTAGCTTGTCGGCAATAGCACGGGCAATTTTCTGATTTTTTACATTCTCCCTTATTACGGTAACAATTTCAGGGGTTGTGCTATTTCTAAACAAATTTAGGTATGTCTTAGAAAGTTTATATGCTTCATTTTGCGTTTCAATTGTTATTTTTGAAGCCCTCCTTTGCCGATGTACAGGTATTGTAATTGGGGTATCTTTTTCATAAGAAAAAAAATCGTCAGGTTGAGCTTTAAGAACCTTACATAATTTTAGCAAATGATTGCCTTTAGGAATTTGCCCGTTTATCCAATCATATACAGTTTTCCTAGAAACCTGCATTTTGTTTGCTAATTGAGATATATTTAGACTGTTTTGTTCTGAAATTTCTTTGATATTTATACCTAACCACTTCATTAGAACTCCGCACTAAGTTGTTTATTCAATATGACTAAAATTTATTAAAATTGTAAATCCTGTAAAGTTTTATTTACAAATTTTTATTATTCCACGATCTCCACACTCTCAATAATAATATCCTGAAGTGGTCTGTCTGCCGGATTTGTGTCAACAACAGAGATAGCATCAACGATATCCAGACCCTCAACAACCTCACCATACACGGTATATTCTCTGTCCAGGAAGGGGTAGCCGCCAAGTGTTTTATATATCTCTCTCTGTTCGTCAGTGTATTCGAAACCTCTTCTCCCCTCGACCATATCAAGCTCGTCTTCAGTCCACGGGCGTCCTACAACGATATAGAACTGTGAGCCGGAAGAGCGTTTTTGTGGATTGAACTGGTCTCCCTGGCGTGCAGCAGCAAGAGCCCCCTTTTTATGAATAAGGTCTTTGAGGAATTCGGCAGGAATCGTATAGCCCGGACCGCCTGCACCAAGCTGTTTTTTAGGAGCAGAATCTTTTGAATCGGGATCACCGCCCTGTATCATAAAACCTGCAATAACTCTGTGGAAAAGCGTGCTGTCATAGAAACATTCCTCGACCAATTTAAGAAAGTTATCTCTATGCTGCGGTGTGTCATTATAA
>CAYPTZ010001092.1:0-1624 GCA_964413395.1 uncultured archaeon
GAGGCCCTCTATAATTTCCAGTCTCGATTCGGGGATGCTCTTTGATGACTATATCGCTCCTATTGACCCTAGCTATACTGGTAAAAGTATTGATATCGCCCACCATGTGGGGGATGCAATTATTGGCAAAATCCAAGGGGAAGCCTATAATATTACAGAGAAAATCATTGGTCGGCCACCCCTTGAAGAAGATGTATCTCAGATTGATCGTGTTATTGAAATTCTTTTCTATTGGTATTTTCAGGGTTGGGCTACCCCTATCCCAGATTATGATTCGTATCAGCCCCACCAAACTCCTCCCGATCCTGAAATAACCATCATCTCCCCTCAAAATAAACGCCATATGCTCTGCGGATCCCGCCCTCCAGATCATATCATTGCCTTTATCCATGATTATATGGGAATTACTGATGCTTTAAGTAAATCTACTCCTTTCATTAAAGCCTCTTTTTCCCATGGTGGCGGGGAAATGCATCGAACTGTTTCTCCCATCCGACAATTAACTCTAAGTCTTCGATCGGCGGCATATAAACTCGCCAAAGATCTTTGGATCTTAGAAGGGGCTACAACTCACGATGAATATGCAAACATTCTTAATGAATGTGGCGGCCTCCTATCCTTTTGGGTCTTAAAAGGTTGGCTGACGAATACTCCCCTAGACTGATTACCATATTTTCCTACCCTAGGTCAGATCTCATAGAAAGTTAATATCTTATACTTTATCCTCCTTCCTATCGCCAATTCTCCCGTTTTCCTTGTTTCCGCAGATTTGATCCCTTCCCTCAATTTCATTTTGATCTTTCTATGCAACTTAATCAAACCATCCAAAAAATTTTTATTTTTTCTTCCCTTCATTAATACAATGATGAAAGTTTTGGGAGAATAGCATAGCCTGGTCAATGCGCTGGTCTTATATGAAATTTGAGCAAACACCGACAATAAAATTTTATTGCTCATCTTCGCAAGAGAGCCAGATATCGGGAGTTCGAAGCTCCCTTTTCCCACTATTTTTTCTTTTCTTTTGATAGAACTCAGTTTTCGCTAATAGTCATGGACTCAAATGGAAAATGTTTATTTTAGGGCCAATCCAAAAATAATCCATGAACCATACATTCTTCCTGAAAAAATCTGATACGATTAGAATATTTCCATATGAGCCTAGAGATAAATTAGAAATTGCAGACAAAATTGGTTGTTCTGTTTGGTGAGGAATTCTGGGATTTCGATAAATTTGCTGTACTACGTAAATTTTAATGGACCAAGTTCAATATAACAATAAATTAAGATAAGAAGTGGACTACAATAACGTCGAACTGTAGGAGTGAAATCCAAAAATGCTAAAAAAAAAAATAAATGCTATTATCATGAAGATAGGGATTCGATGACATCGTGTTATTTTTGCCATAGAGAATTATGTGAAAATTGTGAAATTATCAAGAAATATCAGTTCAGGAGACCTGGAAGAAGAACAGCTAGAAAACTCATTTATTCAACCAAGGCGAAAACAGTGCCTGTTTGCCCGGTCAGCAAATATACTATGGACCAAAAGGAAAGCCAATCTATTCAAAACTTTTCATGCTCTCGATCATAATGTTATTTCCTTTAATCGATATGGCTGTATTTA
>CAYPTZ010001093.1:0-1622 GCA_964413395.1 uncultured archaeon
AATCTGATTGCTCGGTAACCCATCTTCAACATAAAAATGATAAAACTTACCGGTTGTTCTGTCGAGATAATCCAAACCAAATTTGGTGCCTATCCAAAGATTATGATTGGCGTCTTCAAATAGTGTGATAACAAAACTATTACACAAACTAAAACTATCCTTAGGATTATGGTAATAATTATGAAATTCCTCACTTTCCCTGTTAAACCTTGATAATCCCGATGGTGATGCAATCCAAATAATACCATCATGATCAAGAATAAGCTGAAATGGCCAGTCGTCAGCAATTGTATTGGGTAGTTTTGTTTCATCACGCCTGAAATGTTTAAATTCTCCGGTACGGGGGTTCAGGCTGCTCATTCCCCTACTATGCGAAATTATCCAGAGAATACCGTCACTATCTTCTGCAATTGACCTGACATCCCTACCCGGACTTTGGTTTCCCTTTTCTGGTTCAAATGGATAGGAAATAAACTTGTCGTTTTGTGGATCGTATCGCTGAAGATACCCAAGATAAGCCCCGGTCCATATATTTTTTTGACTATCCTCAAAAAGAGCAAATACAGTTCCATTACCCAATGATTCCGCATCATCAGGATTATTAAAAAATATTTTATCATTATGATTGACCGGATCAATGACATTGATACCTAAATTGAATGATCCCAACCATAAACGCCCCTGACTATCCTCAAGAATACTGTTGATATTTTCCAGATCCAATGCAATGTCATGACTGAAATTGTTGTAATTTTTAAAGGCTTTTCCTGAAGCAGCCAGATTAACTCCTCCCTGGTATGTCCCTACCCAAAAATTCTCCTGTTTGTCTTCAAAAACACTATTAATCCCCAGGCTACTCAGACCAATTGGATTTTGTTTTTCATATTTGTAGGCGAAATAGGTATTATTCTTTTTATCATATACGTACAAACCATCAGTAGTAGATATATAAATAAATCCCTTTCGTCCTTTATAAATGTCATTTATTAAGTATGTCTTCTCAAAATCATATTCAAGGGCATGAATTTCCATCTTATCCTTAAGGATGTAATAAATCCTGCCTTTTATTGTACCCATCCAAATTGTATCTCCTTCTTCAAACAACGTGTTCACTTCATTAATCGGAATTGATGATCCGGTGACTTTATAAGTATTATAGTGAGTAACCTGATCTTTCTTTTTCTCATAACAATGAACACCATAGTGCCCGGCTAGCCAGAACCGGTCCTCCGAATCAATTAAAAAGTCCTTTATACTTCTGAAATCATGTATATCTCTTATAAACCTTTTACTCTCAGCATTATACGAGTATAGTAATCCAAGTTCCGTCACAATATAGAGCTGATTGCCAGAATCTTCCTCTATGCCTGTCACACGATTTGCTGTGTTTATATTCAATCTTTCCGGATCGAGCAGATAATTAGTAAAATTTTCAAGATCAGGATTATAGATACATATTCCCATTTGAGTACCCACCCAGATTGTATTAGTATGATCCAGATAAATATCAAAAACCATATTATCTGCCAGTGAAGAAGAATCATCGAGAATTTTTTTAAATATTCTGAAATTATATCCATCGAACCGGTTAAGGCCTTCCATGGTGCCTATCCACATAAATC
>CAYPTZ010001094.1:0-1619 GCA_964413395.1 uncultured archaeon
TGCAAAATTAGGATCTGAGATAAATAAAAAAATAACTTACGAACTCAAGAAATTAATTTATAAATTTTGTAAATTTTATTTTTTAAATTTTTCAGAAATTTAGCCTAAATAGTTTTTTTGTCTCCATTATTCAATAAATAAATGCCTCTGTCAATATCTTCGAATATTAAATTAAAATATTAATTATTTTTAGAACGATTTGTAAAAAAAGTAATATTTTATAATTAAAAAAAACAAATAATAATCCAAGAATAAAACTAATAGAATTTTTTGAGAGATATTAATGAGTACAACATCTGAAAATGCAACATTTGTTTTTGATGCTAATTTTTTTATTTCGCTTAAACAAATTAAAGCAAAATCACCCATACAACAATTAAGGGCTGCAAAGGTAGATCTAAAAATTAATTTTTATATCAGTCAAAGAGTTTTTGATGAACTCCCTTTTGTTGTAGGATCCGGAAAACAACTATTTGAAAAAGCAATTGATATAAAATCTGTTAGCGATACTGAACTAAAATCAGTTAAAAACGATTTAACTCGAAAAGGAGTAAGATTATTAGCTCAAGATCCTGATTTATCTCTAGTTGCTTTAGGACAATCATTGAAACATGGTACTAATGTTGTCTATATTGTTAGTGATGATTTTAAATTAAGCCAAAATATCGACACTCTTGGTTATCGAATGAAATGTTTACCTTTACCTGCATTTATTCAATTTTTGGGGTCGAATTTAAAAGGAAGTAAAAGCCATTACTGGAAAATAGCTCGTAAAAAAATTCTTCAACTAAATTTAGATTTTATGATGAAAAGAAGCAATATTTATGCACCTCAGGCTAAAATTGCGTGGTTAATTGAAAATGCCGTTTCTGTAGCACATGAAGGTATTCAACTTAATGATCAAAATATTAAAAAAGAACCATTAGAAACAAAAGAATATCCAAATAACATTGAAGGAAAAATAAAAATTATTAATGAATATATTAGAGGACGCAAGATTATAGAATCTCAAAAAAAGAAAATATCTCAGTTTATTGAAGCCCTAGATGTTATTAAAGTTGGGAGAAAAATTATTACCTCTGCTAAAAATTCACTTATGAAGAGTGATTATCGTTCCTCTTTGCGACATCTTAGGAAAGTCAATGAATTATTAAATAATAAATTTCAAATAATGGGAGCTAAATTATCACAGGATGACTATATTGTATTTGAACGTTTTATGGCATCAGAAATTGCAAAAGTGATTTTTATTCGTTCTTTTGTTCTGATTGAAAATAATAAAGTAACTAGTGCCCTATCATCATTGGATCAAACTGCTTTTTTTTCCACCATGGCTCATTTACCCGAAACTGTCTTGACTATTAACTATCTCAAAGGATTACTATTTTTATTTAATAGTTTTTATAATAGGGCTCTAAATCAATTTAAATTTAATTATAAATTAGCAGAATCCTTAAAAATTAAAAAATCCCTTGCTGATACTCTAAAACTAAAAGCTATTATTGGGAGTTCAATTACAAATTTTCTTATTGACCAACAAGATGAAGCGATTGAGCAAGTGCATAAAGCTGTCAAAAATATAACTCCAAAAATGTTACCTAGTTTAATGATTGCTTTAA
>CAYPTZ010001095.1:0-1618 GCA_964413395.1 uncultured archaeon
GAATATAAAGCATATAAAAGTCGTAAAACATCAAGAAATTTATCAATATTATCTTAAAACCAAATTATTTGTGTGCACATCTCGTTTTGAGGGCCTTCCAACCACAATTCTTGAAGCAATGCTATACAATACACCGGTTATTTCTTCAAATGTAGGAGGAATTCCAGATATAATAAATCATGATTTTAATGGATATTTATATAATCCTCTTGAAATTGAGTTAGCAGCTAAATTAATTGTTGACTTGATAGATAACCCAAATAAGCAGAAAGAATTTGTTATTCAATCTAATAAACTATTAAAAAAAAAATTTTCATGGAAAAAAATTCTTAGAAAAAATATTTTAGTTTATAAAAAATTATTATCATTAGTTCAATAATTGTTTTAATTAAAAGTTTTTATTACTAATGATAGCAAAAAATCCTTCTATCTAATATGAGACTTTTAAAAAATATCTTTACATATTTGATTAATATTTAAAATAAAAAAGAAATATAAATGAAAATACATTTTATTGAATAAAATTATAACATATCTTCTTTTTCAAGGAAATCACCTATGGATTCATCGACCACAACTGAATTATCTCTAAAGAATCAACTTTATAATTCAATTTTATTATTATCTGTTTCAAAAATCTTTTCGAATATCTTATTCTTTATCATTCGATATTTTTTTCTATTAAATTGGCTTGAAACAGAAGAACTAGCAGATTTAATTATATTTTTTAATTATCTTGAGTTAATTCAGAGCTTATTTATTATCACACCATATGTATTTCCCAAATTTATAGCTGAAAAGAAACAAAATATAGAATCCCTAGCAAAAAATATTGTTTTAGTCTTAGGTATTAATTTTATCGTGATCTTTTTTGGATTTGCAGTATATTTGTTTTTAATATCAACAAATTCCGGATTAGATAGTAAATCTCTTTTTTTTATGTTGATAATTATCGGTACAGTTGCCCTTATCGCTCAGAAGCAATATGAATATTATTTTATTGGGAAAAAACAATTTAAACCCATTTTCATCTCAAATTTAATTTTAAGTCTTTCATACATCATATTTTGCACATTAGGAATTTTAATTTTTAAATTAGGTATATTTGGAGGGATTATTGCTTATCTAATTTGTTATATTCTTTCATTTGTTTATGAAATGTTATATTCAATTCGGATTAAAACAAATCACGAAATAGCTCCTGAACCTCGAATAGATACTGACCTTATAAAAGAAATATTGCGATTTTCACTTCCAATATTTGCAAGTGGGATATTATATTATATCAATTTTCGGTTAAATACGCTTTTTTTAAAAGATATTGATGATTTTGTGTTAATTTATTATGATACTGCTTTAAGTATTATTATCTATTTTATTGGATTTTTAGGTGTTCCTATTCAAGATGCCACCTTTCCTTATTTAACCGATGCAATTTCAAAAAAAAATGATGAAGAGATAAAAACCATTTTTATTGATACAACAAAAATAATCTCTGTTTTTTTCTTTGGCTCTCTTCTTGTTTTATATTTTGTGGTAGAAAAGCTATTTCCAATAATTTATCCTTTGTATATTGATTCTTTATTCTTTAACATTACGAGAATTTTGATAATAGGTG
>CAYPTZ010001096.1:0-1617 GCA_964413395.1 uncultured archaeon
CATCGATGAAAGAATGAAGGCTAGCATTGTTGTAATAGCAATTATTATTGGAATTTTAATGTAACTAGTGATTTGATCGAATTACGGAATTTATTGACTGTGGCTCGTTTAATCGTGGAAAGTGCCTTAGCTAGAAAGGAAAGTAGAGGTGCTCATTTTACTCTAGATTATCCTGGGAAAGCCAACATAATTAAGGATACTATTATTAAACGATATTGGTAAAAATTTCTCTTTTTTTATTATCATTTCAATTTAAGGGTAATAGATCCAAGATTTCACATAATTTATTTACTGAATATGTTGGTTGAGGACACTTTTCTGATAGTAAATCTCCATTTTGTTTTACCCAAATTGTTGGAATTCTAAAATTTGCACCTACTTGAATATCTACTTCTGAATTTCCAATATATATCATATCTTCTTTTGTAAACTTAGTTGAATTCAATACAATTTCAAGTGTTTCTGGCCTAGGTTTTTGTATTTCATAATCTCCTGAAAAATGGATTGATGAAAAATAAGATAATATATTATTTGCCTTCATTATTGATTCAAAAATCCAACCAGGACTTTGCCATGGTGTATTAGACCATAATCCTAATGAGTATTTCTTTTCATATAATTTTCTTAAAACATAATGAACATCATCATAGATTTCTAAATTTTTTAAAAGAATATCATGAAAAGCTTGAAATTGAGATCGAATTAATTTAGATATAATTGGAATGTTAAGTCGATTAAACAAAGCCATAATTCTCTTTTCCATACTTTTAGAGCGTCCTTTTTTATCACGTATAAGAACATTAGGTAAAGTGATAACTTCAAAAGCTGTTGCTAAAAAATCACTGTATAGAGGAAAAATAGGAATCATTAATTTAAATTGTTTAAGATTCTCAAACATTAGAGGAATTACTTCATTTTTCAAGTTTTTATGCCATAATCCTTTCAATTTAAAATCGATTAAAGTTTCTCCTAAATCAAAAACAAAAAATTTTCTCATTAATTTGTTCAATCTTTAAAAAAAAAAAAGTTTTTCAAAAAATTACTGCTTATTTGGAATTACGCTATATCATACCCATATACTATCATCTGAATTTACTTCATGAGCCATAAGTTTTAATTTTGAAGGTAAGATATAAGGTGGTTCTATTTCAGGGGAAGCAAATAAAATTGGAGTGTTAAATCCTCCAATGATGACTGGATTTATTAAGATATTTATTTCATCAATTAAATCTTGCCGTATTAAGGCTCCTGATAATTTACCGGCAGAAGAAATTATTATTGTTTTTACATTAAGTATTTTATATAGTTTTTTTAAGGATTTGATTAAATCTACATGTTCATTTCCAGTAATTATCTAAGGAATTGTATTTTTTTGTAGAAAATGAAGGTATTCAGGTTCCACCTTTGTTGAAACTATATGTAAAATGTGGGAATGTTGATTGTCTTCATCTCCTTTATATCCGTCTCTAATTCTCCCTTGTCCATCAACAATGACTAACCATTTTTTTCTTTTTGGATGATTCACAATTTCCTTAGGAAGATAATCTTGATATAACTCATCTGTTCAACCTTCAAATTTGGGAAGTATTTTAATTTCTTGTCCTTCTTACATAATCA
>CAYPTZ010001097.1:0-1617 GCA_964413395.1 uncultured archaeon
TACTTTAGTTTAATAAGATTCGTGAATTCAATATTTACATCTTTATTAGCAGGATTTGAATACTTAAAATTAATTTGGTCTGAAGTTGGATTTGGAAATAGAGATGAATAATTATTATCCGGATTACAAACGTTCGTGGGAGATAGTTAATGAAAAAAGTGAAGATAAAATAATTGAAGAATTTAAAAATTATTTATGAGCGAGAACCTGAAAAATAATCGGAGTTTAGTTTATTGTGAATTAAGGAGGGAATCATTAAAACATTTATAAACATCTTTAAAATTAGTATTTTATGGAAAATGTTAATTTGGAAGTAGACAATGAGAAACTCGTGAAAGAATTCGGAGCTAGCAGAGCTTCTGATCTTAAGGATATTCCAGATTGTTATACCTTTGAAAAGGGTTTAATTTATTCCCATAGGGATTTTGATAAATTCTTTAAAGCATTAAAGAAAGGAGAAAAATGTGCAATTGTTTCAGGAGCAAATGCTTCAGGAACATTACATCTCGGTCATAAAGTCGTTTTTGATACAAATTTATATTTTCAGAAAAAATATGGTGTACCTATTTTTGTTCCTATCTCTGATGATGAAAGCTATGTTGCTGGAAAAGTTAAGACTCAGGAACAAGCATTGAACTTCTCAAAAGAACTTGCTAAACAATTTTTAGCATACGGATTTGACCCCCATAACACTTATTTTATTATTGATCAAATTTATACAAACATATATAACTTGGCAATAAAGCTTTCTAAAAAAGTTAATTATTCAGAAATTAAAGCCACTTATGGTTATTCTCCAAGTAATAATATTGGTTTGCATTTCTATCCTGCAGTTCAATCAGCACATATTTTATTTCCTCAAGAAAAATTTGGAATAAAAAATGTTTTAGTTCCAATTGGACCTGATGAAGATGCTCACATTAGAATATGTAGAGATATTGCTGGAAGAATGAATTACAATAAACCCTCGATAATTCACCTTAAATTTTTACCAGGATTAGATGGAAAAAAGATGTCTAAATCTAAAAACAATGCTATATTTTTTCATGATGATGAAAAAACAATAAAGAAAAAAATTAATAACGCTTTATCTGGTGGGCAGAAGACTGTTGAGGAACATAGGAAATTGGGTGGAAATCCAAATCAAGATATGTCTTTTCAATATCTAAAATCTTTTTTCTTAGGGAAGGAAGAAAGTAAAGAAATAGAATCTAAATATAAGAAAGGAGAGATTTTAAGTGGAGAAATGAAAAAAATGTTTCAAGATAAACTAGTAAATTTTATTAAAGAGTTTCAAAATAAAGAGAAGATTATTTCAGAGTCTATGGTTGATAAATGTATTTTAAAAAATGATTCTGTTTTAAATTTTAAGAAAATTCAATAATTTTTTTGTTAGTGAATTTATTCACCCAGTATTCTACTCCTCCATGGCTTGTTGATTTTATGCCTCCCCAAGGAATTAGTAGATCCCATAAAAATAGGTTTCTTCCCTCAACAAAACACCCCCTCAAAAAAAGAAATTTTTATCTTCAATATTTTTTTCAAATTTCATTGCTTTTCCTAATAATTCAGAAATTTTTTCATTTCTTTTTCTTTCCCAGTAACTTCTTTCATTTA
>CAYPTZ010001098.1:0-1617 GCA_964413395.1 uncultured archaeon
CATCGTTTAATTCAGAAGACATTTCAATACTTCTTCCTTAATATAACTAGAATTTCCATAAGAATCTGTTTCGTTTCCCATATTATCGCGAATATTACATATGATTTTAATATCAGTATCTTCTGGAATACTGAGCATTATTGATTTTCCACCCATATTCCAATAAATACTAAAGGTTCCTTCATCTACATAATATTTAATTGTGGGAAATTCATATTTCTTATTCGCACGCACCCAATAACTATTTCCCAATGAAACTAGAAAATTTTTTAAACGATTAACATGATTATTCCAAATATCTTCTTCAAAATCATCTAAAGATATATCTTCCTTGATTAATTTTATTTTTTTTTGGATTTTTCTTGAGATATTTTTAATAAAATCTTTTATCATTCGTTCTTTATCGTCAATAAGGATTTCATATTTATAATCAGGACTTTTTAATTGAAAACTCCGAAGTCTTCTATCTAGATGAAGATATTCATCTTCATAACAACTTAAATCTTGTGTTTTCTTAGTAAATTTTGGATAATCTAAAGTCATTTTTATACTATCCTTTAAATTCTATACTCTTAAAAATATTTTTAATTGTTTCTTCTTTTTTCAATGCTCTGTCAATTACATCTTTTAATAAAATTAAGTCTTCATTATCTAATGCAAAATATTTCACTCGAGGTTTATGATTTTCAACATATTCAATAGTTAGATTATGAATAATTGTATTGAGTTTTATTTCCATTATATTTTTTATTCCAAAAATAGGTCTTATATCTGTAATTATCTTAGCATCAGCGAAATTTGAACAATTGGAATTCTTAATTGTGTCTGCTTTTGTATTAATTGACAATTCATTATCAGTCTTAAAAATACTATACAAAAAATCCTTGAATTCAATAAATTTTTCTGTAGAAAATTCTTTTTCAATATTTAAGTTTTTAACCTTAAAAGAATTATTTATGTTTTCAATAAATTCATCAAGATTCATATCTAAACCTATATACATTCTATTAAATGCCTTGAGAATCTGAATTATTTCTTTAATGAAATCATAATCTTCAGAAATAACTTTAAAAGAACTTTTAAATTCTTCATCATCATCAAAATCTTTTAATTTAGTGATGATTTTTGAGAAATTTTTAAGTTTTTCTTTGTCAAAGGTTAATAATTCTCTAAAACGGTTTATATCATCGTCAGGGAATTTGATTTGAAATCCTTTTGCCATATCTTTATATCAACTAATTTATTAAATAAATACTATTATTTTATTTTGATGTTAATACAAATAATAATATTATGTTTTTAGATTACTAATTATAAAAAAATTCTATTACTTAATTATCTTTAAAGAATATATTTTCTAAAAATTTATGCAAAAAAAAAAAATCAATTTAAATAGATTTTTGTTTCACTATTAAAGTTGACATTGTTTTTCTTTATCAAATTATTTTCTTTCACTGAAAAAACCATTATACAAATTACTTTTTTTTGTGGCCACACGGTCTTTATATTATTTACACAATAAAAATCATAACTACTACCCTGAATCTTAAGATTTTGAAATTCCCTTTAAAAAAAAAATGGAGGCAACGATTTTTAACGGGATTTTATTTAAATAAT
>CAYPTZ010001099.1:0-1612 GCA_964413395.1 uncultured archaeon
TTACTCCTCGTTCAAAGGCTTGTTCATAGGGATTAACTCCTATAAATGCGGGAAGAAAGGAATGATGAATGTTAATTATTTTATTATTATAAGTATTAACGAATTCCTTTGAAAGGATTCGCATATATTTGGCCAAAATTATATATTCAGGATTATATTGAGATAGAATTTCTATAATTTCCTGCTCATGTTCTTTGCGTGATTTATTCAAATGAGATACATAATGAAAAGGAAGATTAAATTTTTGGGTTAATGATTCTAATTCGGGATAGTTACAAATCACTGCCATTACTTGTGCATTCATTTCACAATATTCATTTCGGATTAATAAATCTGCTAAACAATGGTGTTCTTTAGTGGCCATAATAATTATTTTTTTTTTTCGTTTTTTTATTAATTGAATATTAGCAGGTTGCGAAATTGTCTCTTTTAAGCCAGTTAAAATAGTATCGGGATTGACTTGACCTGATATTTCAGATCTCATAAAAAAATGATTGGTTTTTTTTTCTACAAATTCATTGTTTGTTAAGATATTTAATCCTTGATAAAATATTACACCAGTTAATTTATGAATTATTCCTTTATCGTCTTCACAATCTACTTTTAAAATATATTCGCTCATTAAAACATCATTTTTTTTTTCTTATATTGTATTTATAAGACTCAATCAAATATTAAATAATTCAAATGATTTTTTTAATTAGTTCCGAACATAATAATACTAGAGCTTTATGATCAATATCGAATCTATATATATTAGTATCGCACTACTAATCACTTTTATTTTATATTCTTATATCTATTATACTATTTCTATTAAAAATAAGAAGATAATGAAAAAAGTTGAAGTCCCAGTTTCAAATATTCATACATTAGATGATTATTTTGAAGAAAAAGAGATGGAAATAATTCGCTCAAAATTATCTATTATGGATTATCAACCTTCAAAAGCAAATGCCAAAGAAAATGCTCCCCTTTCTGATCAAAAGGAAGATATATTAATTCATGAAGGTGAAATTCTATTAGATAAATTTAATAAACCACTAAAACCTGCATTTCCTGCTTCAGATGATATTATCGAATCAGATAAACATGAATTGAAGACTGCAATTACTGCTCTTGAAAAGATTGATAAAGATCATTACCAATCTGATGAATATGAGCAGATTGATATGGGTAAGGGGATGTTATATGATTCAATTTCGAGAAAATTAAATAAGATCATTAAAACAAATAATATGAAAGAATTATTATTTGTACAAGCAGAGAAGATAGAGAATGAAGCTTTTAATGTCGTGAAACATTTAGAACATGATGATTTCTTAGAAACTCTTAAATTAATGAAAGAAGTTGGAACAATAAAAGAGATTATTGAAATTAATCCTCAAACAAACTTATTAATTTTATCTAAAAACACAATTAGATTAAGTATTGCTGAAAAAGTGGTGATAAGCTTTATTGCAAACTCTGATAAGCACTCATTAGATGATTTAAAGGAATTAACTGGTTGGAAACCCCTATTTACGAATCAAATTATTGAAAAATTGCAAGAAAAATCAATTTTATCTATTGAAAACAAAATTCTCAAGATTTCAGGCCTTCTTACTTCAAA
>CAYPTZ010001100.1:0-1611 GCA_964413395.1 uncultured archaeon
TGTTCTTTATCATAGTCAAATATTTGGATAAAGTGAATATTATCTTTAATATTTATTAGGGTGTCAATTTCCCGTTCAAATCTTTTAATTTTTTTTTCTAAATTTTTGAAAATATACATTGATTTTAGAACTCTATCCTCTGATTCATTTTTTTCATCTTTTAGTAAGAATATACTGCCTTGTCCACCTCTTCCAATTTTATTCTTTTTAATCCAATGAGAAAAGTAGTATTTAGGATTCTCTGAAGTTTTTTCTTGTAGGACTTTTTTTTGTTTTATTTTTTCTTGTTGCACTTTCTTCAAGATTGATTCGATTTCTTTTGATGATTTTCCATATTTATCAAACAATATCTTTTCTACAAGTTGATCATCATAGTTTTGATTTTGGGTTAGGAGAACTTTATCAATAGGATTAACAATTTCAGAATTGGAATCTACACTAAACTGATTTAGTTCTTTATTTGATTCAGAAGGATTTGCTAATAAATAAGCTTGATATTTTTGAAAATAGAAACGAGGAATTCGATATAGCTTATCTTTTGTTTTTAACAGTAATTTTCGACTAAACATCTCAGAAAGAACCGTATTTAAAAGAGGAGGTTTAATTCCTAAATTTTCAAATAAATTATCCCATGATTGTTCCCCATACTGAACAATTCGTTCCATAATCCGTCCTTTAAGAGAATACCAGTATGGAGGTGCTTTTTCTGTCATTTTTCCTTTCCATTTAGTAGATGTTTTTAATTTAAGATTTGAGCAAATTAATATAATAATTATTCTTTAAGACTTTATTTTGGAATTAAGCCATGTAAATTAAAATTAAATTTTCAAATTCTTGAGTTCGTAAGATAGCCATTTTTTAAAATTTTATCTTATCTTAGTTAAACTTGATCTTCCGACAAAATTTGATATGTAATTAAATTTATCTATTGATAATCCACCATAATTCAATCAAAATTATGAGTTTTTTTGAGAATAAACAATATTGAAACATCAAATATGAATCGTGATCCCTAATTTATTGTATTATCTAGCTTTAATCAGAGTTTTTGACTTATTCAGTGAGAAACATATATAAAAAAGTGCTTAACTTACGAACTCAAGAATTTAAAAAAAAAATCAAATTACTTCTTTTTAGAAGTCTTCTTTTTAGATACGACTTTATTTTTTGTTAACTTATTTGATATTATTGCTGCATCATTAATCTCATATCTTTGCTCAATAACTGGATTTTTAGAGATTCCTATGACATCAATCCCATTTCCAGAAGCAATATCTCGAATAATTGCAGACCGAACAGCTTTTGCGGCTAAATCCATACCTTCTTCTATGGTCAGATTTTTTTTCCAGTTGGTTTCTAAAACACCAATTGCAAATACACTCCCGCTTCCAACCGATACATAATTATCTTCTAATAAAGAACCATAACTTCCGAGATTATAGATATGTCCCCCTTCTCCTTCAGTATAGCCGCCGAGAATATGTCCTACTTGAAAGTATCCTTTATTATTATGTAGAATATTTTGTAATAGTTTGGCAGTTTGACCAATTCCTATATCTTTATCATTTCTTAAGCGATATATTTCTGTCTCTGCTTTTAATAAATCTATTA
>CAYPTZ010001101.1:0-1609 GCA_964413395.1 uncultured archaeon
CCAAGCACTGATATTTACTACTGGCATTCCTGAGATTATTAACCCATTTCCCTCAGAATCTGTAAATGCACACCATCGAACATCGCTTCTGTTAGAATTCTCTTGAGGTTTAACATAATTATGAATAAAATTTTCGATTTTCTTAGAATAAATTCCTACAGGTGTACTATTTTTCCTATCCCAATAATTTTCATGTGGGCCATTGCCATACCAAGATATATTTTTAAAATCAATTGGAATATCCATTTGCATTCCAAATTTAAAAATCTCTTTATTTGGGAGAAGAGTATTTTCAATTACAATATCTCCATTTCCATACATATTGTATATTGTCTGATGATTAAATTGTCCAAAGGGAATTTTATATTCTATTATAGCTTGAATTAATTGTTCGGATATATTTATAATTGAAATCTTTGCTGCTTTTGACTCTTTAATAATTTTTTTATTATAGTATGCTTCTTTGCCTTTTGAATCCATTTTAACATTTGATATGTCATTATCTGTTAAAGCTCTCCAGTAATTTGGAAGTAAAATTGAGGAAATAAGAGGTTTTCCCTTATATTCATATGAAATTAACCCTCCTAATTTCTTATCAATGATCAATGAAAAATTCTTTCCTGAAATATTATACGTTGTTGCAAATTCATTAAGTTCTAATTTTGGCATCTGATCTAATTGTTGATAAATTATATATGGGACTTTATATGGTATAATTATTTGATCCCATGCTACTTCATAATTCTTTTCTGCCCAAAAAGTATCTTTTTTTAAATGAAAAGAGATTTTTAGAATATATTCTGTATTTGAGCTTAGATCTGGTTCTTTAAAAGGAATTATTATATTCTTTGATTGACTGGGAGCAATATCTAAATCTTCAATATTTCCTTCTTGAATTATTTTACCATTAGCTGTAAAATTCCACAAGAGATTAACATAATTTAGGTCCATAAATGAATTTTTATTTAATATAACGAATTTTCCTGATGGAATATGTGTGGGATATACCTTAATATTTTGAAATATTTTTTTTACTTCATAAAATGCTGGATGTGGTTTTCGATTTGGATTCAAAATTCCATTTATGCAATAATTATCTAAATTTTTATTATTCCTAAAATCTCCACCATAAGCCCAGAATTCTTTTCCATCGAATGATTTTTTATTTATTCCTTGATCAACCCAACTAGAAATAAATCCCCCTGCACAATTATCATATTCTTCAATTCGATCCCAATATTCTTGTAGATTTCCTCCACTATTTCCCATTGCATTAATTAGCTCTGATATTAATATTGGTTTATTTTCCCAAGTTATAGGTTTAATAGCCGCATAATTATTTATATTTGAAATTAATTTTTCATTCTCTGCTAAATTCACCAAATCATCTGGAGATACATATTTTAAACAAAAAACTTCTCCCAATTCACCTTTAATATCTCCATCGTAAATAATAAAACGAGTGCTATCTACATTCTTTATATAATTTTTCATATCTTCAATGTTTTTACCAATGCCTGAATTATTTGCTAAACTCCAACATATAATCGAAGAATGATTTTTATCGCGTTCAACTAAAGCTTTTATTTTTTTAATACAAGGCTTATTC
>CAYPTZ010001102.1:0-1609 GCA_964413395.1 uncultured archaeon
AGATAATAAAATTAAAGATTTTTCAGTTATTTCTTGAGAGGTTATCTTATTAATTATCAAACCTGTATTATTATTATTTAAAATATCTTTAGAAAGTCTCCCAGATATAATTGGCTTTTTACAAGCCATGTATTCTAAACATTTTACAAGTATTGTGTATCGATAACGTAAAATGTTATTATTCCCAAAATGACCAATACCAATATCAGCATTATTTATGTAATAAGGTATTTCTTGATGAGAAATGGGATCAATAAATTGAATCTTATTTAGAATATTTTCTTTTTTTGCATACTGTTTTAAAAATTGCTCATCCGCTCCACCACCAATGATGACAAATTTTGTATCTTTTTCCTGTTTAATGATTTCAGGCAATGCTTTGAAATATTCGTGGATCCCATGCTCAATATTAAGCATTCCAACATATAACACAATATTTTCACACCCTAATTTATTTTTTAAATCATCTGATTTTTGAGGATAAAATAAATTAGTATCGATTCCATTATGATGAACTTTAAATTGGGTACTCTTAAATTTTCTGTTCTTTTTTAATAATTCATTATATTCCGAAGAGGAAGAATAATAAATCGCAGAATCTTTTATTGAATTATAAGTTAATCTCGCAGTAGTTTTAAATAAAATTAAATTTGATAAGGGAATATCAGCAACCATACCAATATAATCATGAAAAGGAGAAATTGAATCATGAGACCGTATAACGTGTGGAATTTTAAGTTTTTTAGCTAGAATTTTCCCTGCTAAAGGAGCCAAATGAAATGTTACATATTGAGACATTATTATGTCTGGTTTAAAATTTTTACTTTTGCTAAACATGAAATCGATTAAATTTTGAAAAGGAGAAGTTATTAAATTAAATGGATAGGGGATAAATGTGCTGGAATACACTACTTTTATATTTGGATGTAATTTGAAACCTGTATTATTCATTAATTTTGGAATTTTACTTTGCGACCCTGCTGCAAATACTAAAATTTCATGTCCCATTTTTGCAAGTGATTCAATAATTTTATAGGTATTTATCGCTGCTGCACCGATATGGGGGAGAAAATAATAAGTAATGTATACTATTTTCATATTTAATAAGATCAATATAGATTTCAATATATTTTTTTTGAATAATGATTGCATATGTAAAATTTTATGGAAATTTTTAAAAAATCCAAATTGAAATATCGAGATGATGAAAAATTTGAAAATGTATTAAATAACTCAACTATTAGAGTTTTTTAGGATATTCTGAATTATTTGATCAAATTTTTTCCCAATTGGCTCAGGAGAACATTTTCTTATAAACAATTCATAACCATTTTTTGCAATAGTGTCTCTTAATTCTTTATTTTCAAATAATTCGATGATAGAATTTGCAAGAGATTTAGAATCTGCAATTTTACATAAATAAGCATTTTCCTTATGAGTAAAAAGAATATTAGTTCCATGATTTCTGGCAATTATTAATGGTTTTGCAGAAGCTATTGCAATAAATGCTTTATTTGGAATAACTCTTTTTGCCTTAGGTGTATTTCCAAAAATCCCCAATTGTAAATCAGATCTAAACAGATATTTGGGAAGATCATTAAACTTCACA
>CAYPTZ010001103.1:0-1609 GCA_964413395.1 uncultured archaeon
AGTATGGATCCCATCTTTAGAAGTAAATTCCATACCAGGAATAATCATTAAATTTTTCCATTTATCCTGATTTAATTCAAGAATTTCCATTAACTTAATAGCATGGTTCATATGATAATGATCAGTTATTGCTAATATTCGAATATCTTCAAAATACATTTTATTCAAAAAGTCCTCATAGGAAATGGATTTATTATAATTTTCACTATGTTCATCCCAAGGAGTATGAGTATGTAAAAAACATTTTTGCCAAATTAGTCCTTTCATTATTTTTTTTAGTATTCATTTTGTTAAATATATATATAATTATGTGAGAACTACTACAAAAAATTATTAATCAAGATATTTTCATTAATCACGTGGAATCTCAATTAAAACAATATCCAAATTTTGGTTATGATATCTTAATAAAAAGTTTTGAACCGCTATTAAGAGAATTCATCAAATATGTTATTTTTTCAAAACATAAATCGGAAGATTGGAAAAAATTCATTCCTAAAACGGAAATTGATTTCATTGAGAATTTTCGAAAGTTAGATTTTGATGAAATTGAGGATATAAGTATTTTTCTTGAGAATATCAACATTACCAATTTAAAAAGGATCCTACTTCACCCTCCAAATTTTGATCATATTACTGAATTCACAGGGAGCATTTCTCGGAGTAAATTTTCACGAATTATGAATTTTCTTAATCGCTCACGTATTAAAATTGCACATGCCAAAGCTTCTTTTGATCAATTAATTTTCAATAAAACACTCGAGGCATTAAAAGAATTTTGCAAAGGATCTTTTAGTGAAAAATTTATAGAATATCTTGAAAATCAAGGCTATTTAAATTCGACTAAAATTCCCGAAGGCTTTTTTGAAGATTATGAAATCGAAAACAATTTACCCCCCGAAGATTATGACCTTGAAGGAGGTTTTGTAGGTAGAGAAAAAGAAATTAATAATATTATCCAAAATATTAATGCTGGTGAAGATCGAATTTTTACTATAACAGGTGTTGGTGGGGCTGGAAAAACTGCAATTGCTTTAAAGATTGCATATTCCTATTTAGAAGATGAGGCCCAACCTTTTGAAGCTATTTTATGGTATAGTGCAAAAGAGCGAAAATTAACTGATAATGGCATTTTAAAAACTGATCCACAGATTTCAGACACAAAGACATTAGTTGAGGATATGTTAGGGATCTTAAATCCTGAAACCGCAAAATCTTTTCAAATAGCAGATGTTCCTGTAGATAATTGGATAAATTATTTAAAAGAGGTTTTTAAATCTCAGAAATGCTTAGTGATCATTGATAATTTGGAAACAATCTATGAAGATCAAGAAATCCTTGAATTTATAACTAAAATCCCTCGACCTTCAATGCTTATCATTACTAGCCGAAGAGGATTAGGTAAATTAGAGTTGCCCTTACCTATAGGGGAATTAAACGAAGAAGACGCCATTATATTGTTTAAATTAGTCGCAGAATCAAAAGCGAATAAAGAATTACAAAAATTACATGGTGAAGAAATTAAAATTCTTGTTAACAGAGTGAAATGTTACCCTTTATTGATTAAATGGTCTATTGGACAGTTTTGTTCTGGAAAAAAGACAATTGC
>CAYPTZ010001104.1:0-1591 GCA_964413395.1 uncultured archaeon
TAAGCATTCCATTTATTTGGTATTCATGCCAAATGGTATCTGATACTTTTGAACAAGTTGAAGTAAGTTTCAATATTCATTCAAAAAGTATTTCTGATATAAAAAGCTCTTCTATTTTGAAGAGTAAAGCTTATGATTTAAATGATGCAGATAAAGTAATAATTACTGTGCAAGAAGATAATGGAAGCCCAACCGATTATACTCAATTTGAATTAAATGTTCATAAAATGGGCGATACTTTTATCACAAAAAAAATTGTACTGCCATTTGGCGATTATATGATAACAGAGTTTTATGTCATTGATGCTTTAGATAGTATAATTTATGCAAGTCCACTTGAAGGTTCATTAATGGCTCAAAATGTCAACGATCCCTTACCCGTTTTATTTAATATAACGGAGAAGAAAAGCAAAGCTGTTGATGTGGAAGTAATAAGTACTGAAAATTTAAAACCAGAAGATTTTGGTCTTGTTCGTTTTCCGATACTAGCAGTTGAAACTTTCCAGTTTTTAATAAATGTATCAGAATTGGGAACGGATATAGTATTAATGGCTGATTTAACCATAACAAGTGGAAGCTATACATATTCACAAGAGCTTGATTCAATAATAGATAATATTGTTACTATTAAAGATGGATATATAGACTACATTTTGACAATTGAAAGTTTAGGGCATGAACCTTATAGTGAAAACTTGACTAATGCGGAGTTAAAACAATATGATAGTATTCCTCTTGTTGTGGAACTTGAAAAATTGACTGTAACAGATTATGACGGGAATATTTACCAAACTGTAACTATAGGCAACCAGGTCTGGATTGCCAAAAACCTAATTACAAGTACGTATAACAGCGGTATACCGATAGCCAATGTAACTGATAATACAGAATGGATTAACTTAACAACAGGTGCATACTGTTGGTATAATAATGATTCTGCTACTTTTGAAAACCTCTATGGCAAACTATATAATTGGTATACAGTTGAAACAGGCAATTTATGCCCTACAGGTTGGCATGTACCTACTGATGCTGAATGGAAACAATTAGAAATGTATCTGGGCATGAGCAATAGTGAAGTTGATGAAACTAGTTCTAGAGGTACCAACGAAGGAAGTAAACTTGCCGGAAGCGCAAATCTTTGGAATAACGGGATTTTAGAAAATGATGCGGAATTTGGAACCTCTGGTTTTAATGCTTTTCCTGGAGGCTATCGTACATACGATGCGAGGTTCGTCCACTTAGGCAATGAGATCGGCTTTTGGAGTGCTACGGGAGCCAATAACTCGAAAGCGTGGGGACGTGCCCTTAACTACAATAACTCCGGCGTATATAGGTACGACTACCCTAAGAATTATGGTTTTTACGTACGCTGTGTAAAGGACTAGACTATTTAGCTATTTTAAAATCAACGCAACGCTAACATGGTATATAGTTAATTGACGGGATTGTGGTTTACTAAAGTTATGTACTTTTATTCAACGTAATTTGTAACCTGATAAGAAATTGCTTTGAAATCGCCAACTAACCATATACCAGGAACGTTATAGTGCCATTCCGCTAAAGCGGACTTTTATCCCTCCGTGCTCTG
>CAYPTZ010001105.1:0-1591 GCA_964413395.1 uncultured archaeon
ATCGATTGGGAAAAACTGAAATCCACTTTCGGAGATGAAATAAATTTTGCCGATGAAAGATATGTGCTCAACTGGGCTGGAAAATCTGATGCTTTCAGAGCAATTCAAACTCAAACGACAGCTACTTTAATTCCCGATAAAGAAGAATCTGTAAATTTTGACGAAACCGACAATATTTTCATTGAAGGTGAAAACCTGGAAGTGCTGAAAGTTCTACAGAAAGCATATTACGGCAAAATTAAAATGATCTATATTGATCCGCCCTACAACACCGGAAATGATTTTATTTATAACGATAAATTTGCTGAAAATAAAAATGAATATCTGCTCCGCTCCGGTGAAAAAGATGAAGAAGGGCTTTTAACAAACGAAAACCTGTATCGCAAAAACTCTAAAGAAAGCGGACATTACCATTCCAACTGGCTTACAATGATGTATCCTCGCTTGTTCCTTGCTCGAAATTTACTGCGTGATGATGGCGTTATTTTTGTTTCTATCGATGATAACGAAGTGCATAACCTGCGGATGATAATGAACGAGATTTTCGGGGAGGAGAATTTTGTTGCTAACATCGTTTGGAAAAGTAAATATGGAGCAGGTGCTAAAACAGTAGGAGTTATAGAAGTACATGAATACATATTGTGTTATATAAAAAATTCAAATCTATTAAAAAACATATCTATCCCTTTAAATGATAAACTTTTAAAAATATATAACAAAAAAGATGAAAAATATAATCAAAGAGGACCTTACGCAACGTGGCCATTGGAAACAACGAGCTTAGCAAGCAGACCTAATTTAAGATTCCCAATCATACATAATGGTGAAGAGATTTGGCCAAGAAAACAATGGCTTTGGTCGCAAGATAGAGTCGAAAAGGCACAAAAAAATGGCGAATTGGTATTTAATAAAATGAAAAATAATCGATGGAGTGTAAGATTTAAAGGTTATTTAAAGGACATAAACGGTAATATTAAAAAAGGTACCCCAACCAGTTTAATAGATAATGTATATACACAGGATGGGACTAAGGAAATTAATGAATTATTTAATGGTGAAAAGGTTTTTGATTTTCCAAAACCGACAAAATTAATAAAACATTTTGTGCAATTTAATATTGATATTTTAGATAATTACGAAAATAATCAATATGAAAATGATATAATACTGGATTTATTCGCTGGTTCTTCCACAACCGCTCACGCAGTTCTCGATTTAAACAAAGAAGATGCTTCGACAGGCTCAGCACAAGTTTATGGTAACAGGAAATTCATAATGGTGCAACTTCCCGAAAAAACAGATATAAAATCAGAAGCTTATAAAGCTGGTTACGAAACAATCGCAGAAATCGGAAAAGAAAGAATCCGCAGGGTAATAAAGAAGATAGAAGATGAACAAAAAGAGAACTTGAATTTTGGAGAAAATAAACAGGATTTAGGTTTTAAGGTTTTCAAGCTGCAAGAATCTAATTTCAAGATCTGGCGTGGCGATAAATTTGAAACTGAACAAGAACTGGGAAAACAGTTAGAAACATTTGTAAATCCGGTAAAAGAAGGATCAATCGAAGAAAATATGTTGTATGAATTGCTCT
>CAYPTZ010001106.1:0-1589 GCA_964413395.1 uncultured archaeon
TACCTCTCAAAAAAGTAAATTACCAAACGCACTTATTGACCAGTTTGGATTCTATTGTTTTGATATAACAACCCCATTATTAAGAAATACCTTTAATATTGCAAAAAGAGCGGTAGAATGTGCACTAACAGCGGCAGATATAGTAAGGAAAAAGGGAAATATCTCATATGCATTAATTTATCCTCCGGGCCATCATGCAAAGAAACATATTTTTGGTGGATTTTGTTATTTCAATTCTGTTGCAATTGCAGCAGAATATTTAAGTAAATTTGGCAAAATTACTATTTTAGATATAGACTATCATCATGGAAGTGGAACACAAGAGATTTTTTATGAAAGAAATGATATTCTTACAATTTCTATACATGGAAATCCGAAATATGAATATCCATTTTTTTCAGGATATGAAGATGAAATCGGATTAGGAGAAGGGAGTGGATTTAATATTAATTATCCTATCGAAAAAAATATTTCTGGAGAAAAATATCTCCAAATTTTAGATCAAGCACTTGAAAAAATATTAGAATTTAATCCAAAGTTTTTAGTTTTAGCTTTTGGATTAGATATCGCAAAAAAGGATCCAACCAGTACAGCTTTATTAGATCGTAATGATTTTCTTAATATTGGTAAACGAATTGGAAATCTTCATTTTCCAACAATAGTAATTCAAGAAGGAGGATATATGGTTAGAAATCTCGGTAAAAATGCTAAATCTTTCTTTGAAGGGCTAAATGATAGTTTTTTTATAAAAAAAGTGTAAAATAAAGAAGAGATAAAAAATGAAAAATACAATAACTGAACTAGTCTATAGTGAATGTGAAAATTGTAAAATTTGTTGCCATCAAGGAGTAACAGAAGGAATCTGTTCATATTCTATGATTGAAGCGATTTTAGATAAAAAAATACCTGAAGAATTAATTAAAAAATTAGTAATATTTAAGATCCCTTTGAACAAAATGGATTTTTGTGCGAAAAAATGGTGGCATTTTCCAAAAATAAATATACTATATAATTTATCTTTTCCAGAGGATGGATTCATTGAATTGTTATCGATACCTACTGCCAAAGAAGACGAGGATTGTATTTTCATGACTGAAATAGGTTGTGAATATCCAGAAATAAAATCTTTAGATTGTTGCTTATTTCCATATCATTATTACAAGGGAGAATTTTTAATAGAAACATGGTGTGGTTTGACAAAACACTTGAATCAAGATGATATTGATAGAGTAAAGCAAGAAATATGGGATATTACCGAGAAATACGCTCAATTATGTATTATCAACCAAAATAATTATTTTTCAAAACTAAAAGTAATACGAAAAATATATGATTTTGCAGTGATATTAATCTAATTAATAGTATTTATTTACCATTAAAAGCATTAACGAGAAAAATATTTATGATAAATCTGCAGAATTGGATAAAAATTAATTTCTTGGAACTGAACGCGAAGTCTTAACAGAAATGGATGATTAAAATATCAAAAATTTTTAGATTACATAGACCACTCATTCAATTAATAAAATTAGGGAAAAAAAAACTTTAGCACGAGGGTCTGAAGTCCCTCGTTAGAGATAAGTTTCTAT
>CAYPTZ010001107.1:0-1589 GCA_964413395.1 uncultured archaeon
AAGTTGAAGCATTAAGTCGATTTATTGATTCACTCGATAATTTTAATTTTTAATACCTTTTTTACTTTTAAAATTATAAAAAATAATTGAAGAATTTTTAATCCAACATTTAGAAATTATTTGTAAAAATAAAAAAAGAATTAAGTGGATGATCACACCATATCAAAAAATTTATATTAATAATTTAAACTATGATCTTCATTTAAAAAATGATAGATAAATAGATATTGTGATATAAGAGAGTTCACAAAGTGCAAACCAAATATGGGAAACATAAAACACGTAGTATATAAAAAAGGAAGGTTTAGTAATTATTTTTTCTTATTTTACTTTGAATATAAAGTAAAATTAAATTAAATGGAGAGTTTTTCTTGTGAAAAATGAGGAAATATATAAAAAAATCGCATATATAAAAAAATTGGATGAAGAATTTAAAGAATTGGTTATTAAGAAAGCTAAATTAAGCGGTTATTTTAAAAAAGGAGATAAGAGTAATTCCTTAGTGAAAACTTTAAGTAAACAAGAAATTGAGTCTTTTGAAAATGAACATGATTTTATTTTACCTCTTGAATATAAAATGTATTTAAAAAATATTGGGGATGGTGATACTACTATATCTGGCCCGCAATTAATTCTCTTAAAAAATATACTGAAAAAGCCAAGCACAAAATTTATTTTAACAAAAGAAATGTTAAATCAAGATTTTATTTTTACAGAAGAGGTGAATAAAGTATCAGAATTTCCCTCAGAAAACCTCCCATATCGTGATAAAACTGATTTAAGAAAATTTTGTAAGGAAAATCATTTGTATTTTTATCATGGTATGATTTTTATTGGAAAATATATGAGTGATTGTTATGATATTCTTGTTATTACTGGTCCTGAAAAGGGAAATGTTTGGTATTGCTATGATGGTGCATTTATACCTTATAAATCTAAAGATGGTAAACCAAGAGTAAATTTCTTGGATTGGATGGTAGAATTCTGGGAAGAAAGAGTTTTCAAATATCAAGAAAAAATAATCCTATTAAAAAAATCGAAAGATTAAATGGGAATTCTTAAAGATCCTAAACAGGTAATATGCACGTTTCTGATATAGAAAGAATTTTCCTCTTAAATGAGAATTGGATTAAAATTGTATTAATTTTTTTGATTGGATTTTCAAAGGTGAAAAAGAGAATGGAAGGTCTAAAAAAAATAAAATATTTATAGAGAATTATAAAGCTATATTAGATATTTTCTAATAAATTTATTTAGATTAGTTTTTTATTTTTATAATTAATTCCAATCTAATAACTGTTTAATCCCTGTAATTTTATGAATATTTGGATATCTTGTGTTACTTCTAAAGTTCTTTCATACTCTCCTTGGCCATTCTTAATCACAAAATACCGAATATATAGTAATTTCTCTCCAAGGGTGATCCAGAATTCTGCGATTATTTTTTCTTCTGATTTAAAAGCAGCCTGTATTTATTGCACAATATGTTGGCTTTTTTGGGGATGACATTTTTTGACATTTCTCCATATTAATATGGGACTATGAGGGAAAATCCGCTCCTTATGATCAGAATAATACATTAATTCATC
>CAYPTZ010001108.1:0-1587 GCA_964413395.1 uncultured archaeon
GCTTTATATATTCATTGTTCCATATTCAGTTATATAGCTTCTTGTCGCACGATAATCCCATAAGGAGTATTTTTTTTAGATTGGAAGGATTTATTTGATCAATCATTGAAGAAACAATATGTTCTTTTAAAGTTTTTTCAGCAGGTTTAACGCTTTTTAATTCTTCTTTTACAATATATTCGATTCTATTTTTTGGAGTAGAAAGTTCCTGTTCTTGAAGAAATTGAATTAAAAATTCAACTATTTCTTGCTTATCTTTCAAATGAGTTTTATCCAAAATTTTTTTTTCTCGATGAATTAATACAAGTTCATAAGTAGAATCTTCTGAAATAAATATATTAAATTTGTATGATGTTCCTGGTATTTTTCTCATATATTTTGCACCAATTTATAAAAAAAAAAAATTATTTCAAATCTTTTATTATATTTTCATACTGATCATTATCATCAATCGAATCTTTTAATTCATCTAAAAACATATTATAACTCTCATTATCATTCAATTCAATCATAATTCGAATTAATTTTTTATAGCAACTAATCATTAGATTCAAATCGTTATTTTCTTTGGCTTTTTCAAGCTGATATTCAATATTTTGACGATTTTCATCTAAAACAGTTAATTTATTCCATAAATTGATATAAAAACTATCATCAAAATCTTCCTGATCGAGTTTATAGTCAATAATTTTTTCAATTTCTGCTATTGCTTCAAGGTATGATCCTTCAAGATAAAACTCAATGATATTGATTTTCTCAGAAACAAATTCATTTTCAACATCTTTTTCTGTTAGAAAATTATCATTAGAATCGGATTTCAATCGGACCATTTGTTCTAAAATAGTTGGGGAATTCACACTGTCATTTGTTCCAAAATTTAATGCCGATTTCTTATTAATTTTCCTAATATGAGGCAGTATCGAATTTAATGCAATTTCTACTTGTTTTGGATTAATTTTATTGGCCCGAACCACCACTCTTCCAACTATAGCAATAGAAGCTAATGCAATCACACCAATAATAATTATGTATTTCCATTGAATATTGGAAACAATAGTAAATGAACCAGAAACTGGCTCACTTATATGACCAGAATTATCCACTTGATAAATGTAGTAAAAATACTCACCAAGAGGTAATTTTTCAGTTAATATAAATTCATAGCTTTCTTCGCCAGAATTTTCAATAGTTGTATTAATTAAAATAGAATTTATTTGAGATAAATCAGAACTATTTGAAATAATTATCCGATATTGGGAAATACCAGAGGGATCACTACCCTCTAACCAATTTAAGATAATTTCATCTCCCTTAATCACTTCATTTAATGGTTTAGTTGTTAATATTAAAGCTTCAGGGGGAGTTGTATCTATTACCTGAAAAACCCCACTAGTGTTACTTAGAATTCCATTATTATCAATGATATAAATGATATACTCATAGGATCCTTGCTCCAAGGGTTTCCATAAATTATATTCCCAAGTATTATAAGAAATATATGACATTGATATATTATTACCTCCATAATCAATTTTAACTTCGCTAATTCCTGATTCATCTGTAGTATTTATTTTTGAAATATTTAAA
>CAYPTZ010001109.1:0-1585 GCA_964413395.1 uncultured archaeon
GGAGAGTACCTCTTCCACTACCAATTCTGTAAAGTATTCCACCTGTATATTTATAAAAGATTTCAGGCCTATTATTGCTAAATTTTTCCATGGGCCATTTGCGGTACTAAGACCAAGATTTGAAAGATATGTTGAAGGACCTAATCCAAAACAGATGAGATTAGAAACCAAAACATTGATCAAAATCTGATGTTTTGCCAATTGAGCCTGTGATTGTTGTAATATTTTCTACCTATTTAAAAACCTGAGAAAAATTCTTCCGCCAATTTTTCTGACAGAAAAGTTTATTCCGGATTTGATAGTGATGCGAGATGCGAATGGTATGAATACGCTTGTTAGCATTCATTTATATAGTCAATTTTTTTTTCTCAATTTATTGGATTTTTTTGCACATAAAAGGTATAAAATTGATCTCATTGTCTCATGACCTTTGAACATTATGGATGGGGGAATTAATTCGTCCCTTTCGGGGAATAATTACAATGAAACCGTGATAAACCTAAAAGTCTGAATTTTAAATAGGAGAAAGAGAAAAAATAAGAAAAAAACCTAAGTTTGATTATATTCTGAAAAATGCCTATTGATAAGGTCTAACAATTTTTCTGTGTTGAATTGCTCTATTGAAATTTGTTCAATCGATAGGATTGTATTATAAGTTTCTGTGATCTTCTTTTCATTCCTCGAAGGATTATTAACAAGCATTATGGCATGTTTTAAATTCTTTGATTCTTTTATAGAATCAATAACTTCATTATAATCAGAATCAATAAGATCTGCTTCATTTTCCAAATAAATTACATATTTTAAGGATTTCAAATGTATAATTCTACTCTCTCTAAAATTTCCATTTAGATTATTAAAATAATAATTTAAGGCAATATAGTTAGTATCTTGACCAAAATAATCTTGATTGATCTGAAATATTAATTTTCGCCATGTTTTCAAGCCCACATTATTCATATCATCAAAACAAATGTCAATTCCATGTATTTGGTCAAAAAATTGATCTATTATCTTTTTATTATTAGATATTATATCAATGTGAATATTAATATTGTAGATTTTAAACAATATTTCAATTATTTCTCCAGTTTCCAATTCCGAAAATATTCTATTACTATTTTTAAATAATTTTATTATATTTTCAAGATATTTTTTTTTCAAAATTATTTGATCAATTTTTAAAAAATTAGGTGTTTTATACCATAATATGAAAAAATATTGATCATATTTTTCAGATAAAAAATAATAACTATTATTTTGAAGATATATAATATTATTTCCTTGTTCATCGAGTATAGTTTTATAAATTAAATTCCCCAAATCTGAGGTTTTATTTGATCTATGTGAAGTATAGTGTATTTTTCCAGTGCTTTTTTCAAGAATTAAAAAATTCATAAGTAATCCTCCTAACATATTAAAAAAAAAAAAAATTTTTTAAATTCCAATTCCATGATAAAAATTATTTTTTAGATGATTTCCATCTACAAGTATAAATTGACCTTGATTTTTATTAAATTGTGCATCGGAATCAGAAATTTTATAATAATATTCATTTCCTATTTTAATTTTAGATAAGATAGTA
>CAYPTZ010001110.1:0-1581 GCA_964413395.1 uncultured archaeon
CAGATTTTTGGTCAATTTATTTTTTAATTCCCTTAAGAGCATAATACTTCGATCATCCGCTATTTTTTCTAAGTTTTCTATAGCAATTTGAAGAAGAATTAGTATTTCATCTAAGCCAGACTCCCCAATAATATCCAAATGGAAGGGATTTATTATTTTTCTTCTAACATTTCTAAGTAATTGCTCCTTAATCTTTAGGAAACTATTCTCTAATATACTTCTGAGTATAATATCATTTCTTTCGGGTTCATAGCTATTTTTTAGGATATCATAAGAAATATTTTCAATTTCTTCAAGAAATTTCTCCAAATTTAACTTTTTTGGAAAAGATACTAAAATGGTTCTTCGATTCTGTAACTTGCGTAATTCTTCCCAAAACCCTGCATATCTATATAAATAGTCAAAGAAAAATGTATTTAGTTGAATACTTAATTTTCCATGGATTATTTTTGAATTAATGTCTTTACTATTTGCATTAAAATCTGATGGAAATATTGGAGAATGAAATTGAATTATTGATTTTCCAACTTCACCATCTGGAAATGTCAAAGTTGGAATGATAGGAGTTCCATAAAGTTCTTGCAACCTAATTGGACTTTGCGGTGTTGTAATTAAGAAAGGAGCTTTATCCAAATGAGCGGGTACTCTCAAGTGGTTTGGTTTAGAATAATCAAACATTAAAAAAACTATTCCATTCTTTGCGAGTTGTTTTTTCATAACCTTCCCTACTTCTTTGTAATTTAAGCTAGGAATAACTTTAAAATGTTTTAATTCAGGTCGTGAGATTATTGATCTGTACATCATCATATTTTTGGGCTGCACTACCGTTAGTATTGAATATTTATTGGGATGATAAACTAATCCAGCCATTGAATGAAAAAACATACTTGAATGGATTGTAGCAATAATCGCCCCTTTTCCTTGAGCTAGAACATCGTCCAAATAGTGAATGTTCTTAAATTTTATGAATTTGTGCAAAGTATGTGAATAAATATTTGGAGAATGAAATAATGCATCAAGATACATTTGAATTAAATATCTTCGATTAGCTTCGTATAGTTTTTGCTTTTTTTTAGATGTTAGTCGTGATCCAAAGAGTGAATCAATGCTATCCATCACTTTTCTTTTAAATTTGCGACTTTTTAAGACAATTGGTGCTAAAATTGAACCAATACCATTTAAAATAGATGTAGGAAAGTAAAGAAATGGTGAAAAAAGACGATATCGATGAATGAAATTAGTGATCTTAAAAATAATACCAATTTCATCACCCCAAGATTGAATATTTGTGTTGTCAATTTGATTATTCGTTAGATAATAGTGGATGTTCGTTTTATTTGAATACTTAACTATTTATTTTAATAACGATTTTTCAATTCACCAATTCATTGAAAATACTTTTCACTTTTTTACTTCTTCCACTACTTCTTCTGCCCCTTTTTTAATCTTTTCTTTAGACTCCTCTCTTTTATCAAACTGATCATCAGAAACTTGCTCAGGTTTTTGGGGAATTATAATCCAGGCAATAATATAGACAACAACTCCTGCGCCTCCTAAAAGGACAAATAGTACCGTTAATAA
>CAYPTZ010001111.1:0-1579 GCA_964413395.1 uncultured archaeon
TTATTCAGAGCTTTCAGACGGGTGTGCTCATGCTCATGCAGGGCACACACAATGTATAAAAATAATAGCCGGTTCAGTTGTAAATTCAAGGGTTGCAGCCCGCTTCAACGTCCTTGTAACTTGACAGGGAGGTGCCACGCAATCGGCTACTATTCTTATACTCACCGTTGTGGGTAATGCTGAGAAACCGAGAATAAAATGACAGATGAAGAAAAATGGAATATTGATTTAATTGAAATTCTTAAAGAAGAATTGAAAACAGAATTTCCGAAAGTTCAGATTTTCAAAGGGAAAGTTCTCAAAGACATATTTCTTAGTAAAAATCCAAATTCCCACGAAAATAAAATTCAATTTGGTTTTGTAGACCAAGACATTGTGTTTTATGATAATGAAATGGATATTTCTATACTCAACGAAATTGAAAATATTTTAATTCACAACAATAACATTTACAATAAGGACAAAATGGTAATTCCTAAATTAATTTGCGAATTAAAGTATAATGGAATTACTTCTCACGGACTTATTACTTATTCTGATTATGCATCTGATATTAAATCAATTTTCCCAGAATGTAAATATTGGTTAGCAATGCGATACCGTAAAAGCAGTACGGAGAATAAGTTAAACAGACACGGAAAAAATTTTGATAAGATTATTTTTTTTGACACTGGAAATTCAGAAGGAATTTATACAAAAGGAGATTTCAGAAAACAAATAGAAACACAAGTAGAGTTAGAAAACAGATTTTCAGAATTTTTAAATGAAATTAAAAAAACATTAAGAGAGAAAAAAACTGTTTTTGTAAAGTAATTATGGATAATAAAGAACTATATAATTTCGCATATAAATTCCTTTTAAGTAAGAAAGGTGTAACAGAAGATTTAATTAAAAAGCATTTTCAACCAGAACATAATAAACCAAAAGACTTAAATACTTTATATCAAAGACTTTGCGAAACATCTCAAAACAAACAATCAAGCAGTAATGTTATTGGTGGTTCAATAGGTGGAGTAGATAAGCTAAAAAATGTCTTATTTGATTTTGCCCCAAAAAAGGTTGTAAAAAAATATACAAAGCTTGATTCAGATAAATTATTGGACAAAATAATTACTGAACTTAAACCTAATGGAAAAATAAGACGAACATCAAGAAGCATTTGGCCACAATTTTGTCAATCAGTAATTGATTCTGCATACTTTTTAACAGAATTTGAAAGTGTAGATTCATTTTATGAATGGGCTGAATTTTTTGCTAATGACGAAAAAGCCAAACCAGCTTTACCAATGATGATTAGTATAGAAATTACTGGGATTGGGTTCCCTTTGGCGTGTGATTTTTTAAAAGAAATAGGTTTTATAAATTATGGAAAACCTGACGTTCATCTAAAAGAAATTTTTAAAGCTCTAAATTTAATTGACCCAAATGAGAATTCATCAATTAAGCAAGATTATCAAACTCTTAAATTGATTGACAAAATTGCAAGAGATAACAAAATAACCTCATTTGAAGTTGATAAAGTATTTTGGTTAATCGGGAGTGGGAATTTTTATTTATCTGACATTAGAATAGGTAGAAA
>CAYPTZ010001112.1:0-1577 GCA_964413395.1 uncultured archaeon
GTTAGTGTGGGAGGGAATTTGGAAGAGGATGACCTAAATGATAATAAAGATGCCATCTATGACAATAATAGCGATAATGTCGATGATGATAGTGATGATAATGACAATCACAATGATGGAAACGAAGGAAATCAAGGCAAATTAAGTAAAAAAAGGGAAAATGAAGAAATTAGGGATGAATTGAACACTAAAATTATCTTTAAAATTATTATTTATTTTGCACTCATTCTGCTTGGAGGGGAAGGATTAATTTATGCGGCGAAAAATATCTTAGTCGAGACGCATATTGAAGAATCCTTTTTTGGATTTGTGGTTATTGCCCTAGTGACCAATGTCGAAGAAATTACACTGATGGTCAAATCCATCAAAAAACATCAAGCTAGTTTAGGGATGGGGGGGATGATAGGAAAGATCATATGGAATATTGGGTTTACACTGGGTGTGAGTGCGCTAATCATTGGAGAAATGAGTTATACTACAGTGATGATTGTAAATATTGGGTTGCTATTACTCGTATTAGTGTATTTCAGTAGTTTGGTAAACAAAAAAAAAATAGATCGAATGGATGGGTTAATACTCTTGATAATGTTTATGATATTTATTGCCCTAAATTTATTAGTAAGTTGATCTAAAAAGTAAAAGGGGACTGAGGAATAACAATTATCGGATGTAATTCCCTTGATTCGTATGAGAATTAGGATGAATTAATTATTTTTATTCTGAAAAATTTGTGAGAAACCTTTAAGAAAGGGATTTTCTGTGAGACAAGCATTTTTGATGATTAAAATTGATAGGTCAATAATTTATTTTTAGATGAATAACTCATCCCAAAAACTTCATCCCTCAAATACTTTTTACTTTCTTATTTTCAGAAAAATCCACATTTATTTTTACAATACTTGTAATCAGTTGTATTTTCGTTTTTAATTCTAAATTCATTGCTGCAGTCGGTACTCGCACTCTCTGATATGAACTACTAAGCACATCGTAATCATACACGTAAAGACCTTGTTTTGAATAATCAGACCAAATTTCCAAACTTCCCCAATTAGGACATTCTATGGATTTAGATATATATTAATGATCTTTATATTTTTTTCTAACCTCTTTTGGTATGAAACCCTTTCCTGCTGTAGAGAATATGGCTAGATTTCCATCTATATCCATTGCAAACCAATCAAACTCTTCACCATCAAATATTTTCTCCTTTATATTCATGATTTATTGCATTGAACAATATATCATTAAGTTTTTTATCTAATGTAAGGAGCTACTGGTGGAATCAAAAGATCGATAATGAAAAGAGAACCACATTATGAAATATTAAACATTCTGAAATATATTATTCTTTTATTTACGGACAAATCCAATTTTGTTTTTTTAAAATCGAAATTGGAGGAGTTGAAATGTGACAAAAGAATTAAATATGGCGTGAGATCAAATAATAACCAGAATTAAAAGATAGAATGAAACAAAATTCTGGAAAAAATAATTCAAAAAGAGTTGTGTAACATCTAAAAACTGATTACACAATAAAAAAGATAAAAATTATGATAAAGATATTATGAGGAATGAAA
>CAYPTZ010001113.1:0-1577 GCA_964413395.1 uncultured archaeon
TTGCAAATAGAAACGATAATAGCTATCATGTAGTTTCTGCTATTGATATAGATGGTGATTTCTTAGATATAACCTTTTATGATGCCAATAATTATGAAATAATCGGTATGGTTGAAAATGTGATGAGTGGGGAAGAAGTGAATGTTCATTGGAACAATCTTTTAAATTCTAAGGAATATTCTTGGTTTGCCATTATATCCGATGGAAAAATTAATGTAACTTCAAATACTTGGAATTTTTATACCCAAAAACCTGATAATGCACCAAAAAATTCTAAGATCCCGGGATATTCTGAATTAGGAATTATTACTTTCCTATCTCTTTACATTATCATAATATATAAAAAAAAAAAACAAAGAATTGCCTAGTTTTAATTTGAAACAAAATTTTTTTATATTTCTCTTTTTTGATTTAGGTAACTTGAAATTTTCCATTCTTACAAAATTTAATGATTTATTCATCGAAATTTTAAACAAAATCTCAAATCGAACAGAAATCAGAGATTTTTATATAAATAATCTAAATGATAGTAATATTGAAAAAGGGGATATTGTTTCAAGGTCTCTAAAGGAATTTGAAGAAAACATTATAAAAGGTGCAGAAATCGTCTTTTTTAAATTAGTATTTGATCAATATATGAAATTTCATTTTTCTTTTTGCAATATTTCCCAATTATCTTATCGATTTGATATTTTGAGTAAAATTAAAATTAATTTAAATAAAAAGGATTTAGATGTTCTCTATGAGGCAATTTTCAGGGAATTTCAAAATTTCACATTACTCGATATTCAAAATTTTTACTCTTTTCACCTTCATAATAATTATTTTCTTCAATGGGATGACATCACCCAAAAATTTCAGACCAATTTTTATAACTCTAATAAAAAACAAAAAGAAAAAGGTATTTTCTATACCCATAAACAAATCTGCAACATTATGATTCAGGAATCTCTGGGTCGAAAAACTAAAAAAATCATAGAAAATTTGGATAAAATCCTAACAAAAATTGTAATTAGTAACAAAAACAACGAATTATCCTTGCATCTTAAAGATTTAGATGAAGAAATTAAGAAATTATTAAGTTTGAAAATATGTGATCCTTCTATGGGAACAGGTATTTTTCTTATTGCAGTTTTTGATTTTTTATCCGAAATATTTATGGAAATTATGGTCAAATTAGAAAAACTAAATGAAATTACCAGTTATGTTCCTGAAAAATTTTCCAATCTTCATCTATTTTCCAATAATTCCATGGAAACACAAATAAATCGAAACACATTTATCTTAAAAAATATGATATATGGAGTGGATCTGGATGAAATTTCTGTATTAATTGCCAATAAAATGTTAATTATTTCAAGTTATCAAAACATTCAAAATTCTTCCAATATTCAAAACTCTTCCAATGTTCTAAATTTCCCCACTTATCTAAATGCTTCTAATTTTCCAAATTACCTATCTTTAAACTTAAAGAAAGGAGATTCATTAATTTCACCAAATATATCCCCTAGGAATTTAAAAATCTTAACAAATTTTTCGCGAGAACTCAAAGAATTGGCAGAATTACGAAAAGCAGC
>CAYPTZ010001114.1:0-1571 GCA_964413395.1 uncultured archaeon
CAGATGTATTTACAAATAGTTTATCATTAAATAAATGATTCCACCTTAGCGATCCTGTGGCATTGCCCCATGGTATATTTACTGCAAATCCTGCTTTTTTTTTCACAAAACTAAAAACATCTTTGCCATAATACCCGCTTAAGAATATTCTGTCTTTATCAGAAAAACGATAATTGAATTTTGCATTAAGGCCAATATTCCCAAAGTAGGATAAAGACATTGAAAAATGCTGAATATGTTGGCGGCATTATCTGGATCATCAACGCATATAGCGATTAAAATGGCATTTGTCATAAATAAGATCCATAATGTTTGACCCCACCATTTCCAGGATTTAAACCAATTTTTTTTTTCAATGTTAATTAAATTACCCAATCCTCTGTCCCAATTTATTCCTTCTTGTAATTCTAATATTTCATTCGACATTATTATTGTTCTCCTCCATTTTCAATTAAATTTATGAATATATCTTCTAAATCATATTGTTTTTGTTTATATTCTATAACATCAATATCTTGAAATTGTAAAATTTGCCTTAGTAATTGCTTTTCTGAAATTACTGGGTCAATTACAGAAACTAAAAGTTCGGTTAAATTTTTCTTTTTTTTGAACTTAATTTCTTTTATCCAAGAATTTTTCTCTAAAGCGATTATTATTGGTTCACAATTACCCTTTATTTCAATAACTATCATGTTTCCTTGATGTCCTGCTAATATTTCATCAATTGGTCCTTGAGCAATTAATTGTCCATGATTCAATATCGCAACAGTATCACTAACACGTTCCACATCATCTAAAATATGAGTGGAATAAAAGACTGTTGAATATTCTCTTAGTCGTTCCAATACATCTAAAACATCTCTTCTTCCTATTGGATCTATAGATGCTGCTGGTTCATCTAATATTAACAAATCGGGATAGTTTATTTCCGCTTGAGCAATTCCTAACCTTTGTTTTTCTCCCCCAGAAAAAGTTTTGATTGGTCTATCTGCTTTATCTTCTAAACCTACCAGCTTCAGCATTTCATTGACACGCTTTTCAATTTCATGAACCGGACCTTTAAAATAAAATTTTGCCGTGAAATGGAGTATCTCTCTTGCAGTCATATGGTTATACATATGTATTTCTTGAGGAAGATATCCTACTTTTTCACGAATTGAAATACTATCTTTCACCATATCTTTTCCAAATATCGTGCCTTTTCCACTTGTAGACTTAATTAATCCAAGAAGCATTTTCATTGTCGTGGTTTTTCCGGCTCCATTTGGACCTAAAAAACCAAAAATTGAATTTTTTTTTACTTTTAGATTTAGATTTTTCACTACTTCTGTTTCTTCATATATTTTGGAAATATTTTCCAAATTAATTACAATTTCTTCACTTATGGTCATTTTTATCACATAAAATACTTTAATATCAACAAAAAATTGTTGAATTAAATTATTACTTGAGACCAATTTTTATCGATCATTTCAGATATAATTAGATAGAAGTAAGATGAATATTCTTTCCCTTTAATAATCACATAATTAATTTTTTCTAGTTCCTCAAAATTCTATTTCTGATTTTAG
>CAYPTZ010001115.1:0-1569 GCA_964413395.1 uncultured archaeon
CCCGTAATGTAGCTTGTTTTCCTTCTGCTAAACCAGGATAATTCACCCAGGAAATATTTGGATGATTCTTTAAGAATTTCGCAATTTTTAGTGCATTATCACAAGTACGTTCCATTCTTAAATGCAAGGTTTCTAATCCAACAAGAGTTATCCATGAATTAAAAGGGCTAGGAGCACATCCAAGATCTCTTAAGGCTTGAACTCGACATTTTAAAATAAATGCTAAGTTCCCGAAATTTTTATGGAAATTTAGTCCATGGTAAGCTGGATCTGGTTCATTGAAAGATTTAAAGCGATCTGATTTACTCCAATCAAAATTTCCAGAATCAATAATGACACCTCCAATTGCATTTCCATGACCAGTAATATATTTAGTTGTTGAATGAAGCACTATATCAGCACCCCATTTAATGGGATTACATAAATAAGGTGAGGCAAAAGTATTATCAATAACAAGTGGTATTCCATTTTCATGCGCAATTTTAGCAATAGCTTCTATATCTGGAACCTGCAATTTGGGATTTCCTAAAGTTTCGAGATATATTACTTTAGTATTTTCGTTAATTTCTTTCCGATAGTTTTCTGGATCGCTTGGATCGACAAAATGCGTTTTTATACCAAGATTAGTGAAAGTGTATTGTAATAGAGTATATGTTCCTCCATAAATTTCCGAACTTGAAACAATTTCATCTCCTTGTTTTACTAAAGTTAGTAACGCTAAAGTTTCAGCACTTTGTCCGGAACTAGTAGCTAGGGCCGCAATACCACCTTCTAATTCGGCAACTCTTTCTTCTAACACGCCATTGGTTGGATTCATTAACCGAGTATAAATATTTCCAAATTCGGATAAAGCGAATAGTTTTGCTGCATGTTTATCATCTTTAAATGTATAGGAAGAGGTCGGGTATAAGGGAACTGCTCTTGATCGAGTTGATGGTTCCACATCATAATAGCCACCATGAACCGCTATTGTTTCAAATTTATATGTTTTTTTTTCTGCCATTTGTTAACACCAATATTACCCCTTTATTACTCAGAGTAATATTCGTCTAAGTAATTTAATATGTCTTAAGATTATTTGCTATGAATTTAAATTTTATCATCAGGTTTAATAAACACTATCAATTATTAAAATATGATTGACATGCATAATCTAGATGCTCTTCATAATATCAAGAAAAAAAAATTTCTTATTCCCACACCTGAAGATCTAAAACATCTTCGAAAACAAAAGAAATATACTCAAAATTATTTAGCTGAATTAACTGGACTGAGTCAATCTTTGATAGCTCGAATTGAAAATGGCACCGTAAATCCCACTGTATCGACTTTGAAATTAATTTTATCGTTTTTAGATACAGATAATCACAAACACCAAAATAAAACTGCTAGTGATATTGCCCAAAATATACTACTTACAATATTAGAAGAAGATACCATTCGACAAGTTATAGAAATTATGAATAAATATGGAATTTCTCAAATTGCTGTAACAAATTCTTCAAATCATATTTGTGGGTCTGTTTCTGAAAAGCGTATTACTTCATATTTATCTGAGATAGGGAAAGT
>CAYPTZ010001116.1:0-1566 GCA_964413395.1 uncultured archaeon
TTTGCTTTTCATAATTTGAACCTGCTTATTAATTAATCAAGAAAAAATTTAAGGTTATTTTAAAAAAAAAAAGGTATGATTTAAAATATCAGTCTTTTATCCTCTATAAATTTGATATTTTGAGGATTTCCTTCAGCTCTATAAATTTTACTATTTGAAATATCAAACACTGAAGACCAAATTGTTTCAAAATTTAATTTTTTATCATACTGACACATAAATCCATATTTTCCACTAAGTATAGCTTTGGCATGTTTAAGATTGTTACTATAATCAATATTTTTTAAAGCATTAACTGCGGTTGTATATCTGATATTAGATGAGTAAACATTATGATCGCTAGCATCATGTTCCCACATTTTTTTTGAAGAAAAATGGTTAACCATAACAATAAAATTTTCACCACTATTATTTTTTAAAGGGTATCTAATATTGATTTCTAGTGGATTACATTCCACTACTACCATCTCTTGATTTCTATCTGTTAAAATTATATTACAATTTGAAGCAATTGGTACGTTTTTTAATACTTCAATAGCATCACTAACAGTTTTACAGTTTTCTAGAATATAGCGAACTAAAAATAATGAATTTAGACCTGGTTTAATTTCTTTTATTTTTGGTAAAACAAAAGTCATGGCTGCAACTAATCCATATTGATTTATTCCTTCCTCTCCATTGATGAAAGATGATGTGTTCAATATAAAACTATTTTTATTTTGAGGTCTGTAATAAATGCTTTTACTTATCTCTTTTAAAAAAGGCGGTAGATCATTATCTCTTCCATAATATACTTCATTATTATGAATAAAGCTAAATGCTGTACATCCTCTGATTTCAACACAATCTCCATTACTTATATCAAGACAACACCCCATACACATCATCCAAGAGGTAAATAATTTGTTATTGTATCCAATTGTATCAGTAATACCTTTGATTTCTTCTGCCGCTTCGGGAAAAAATTGTTCTAATAATTTCCCACTTTCTTTACCAAATTTTGTTTGAAATTGATCAAGCTTGATAGGAAATTTAGCATTATTTTTCTTGAAAATATTTCCCAATTTCTTCCCCATTTCATAATGATTACCTTTCAATCTTGGATGATACATTTTATTAACCTTTATTGAGAATAAGAAGAATAATTGACATATAAAGCTTTTTATTGAATATTCAGATTAATTAATTGAAATAAGTTATAATTATAGGATATTTCTTAAATCAAGATGAATTCATACTTTGATTACTAGTTTGCTTGTATCTATATCAAAAAAATTATTATAAGTTCACTTGAGCATTCGTCTATCGTAATTTGTAAAAAATTCTGTAATTTTTTTAATATTAATAATAAAAATTTCTTAAATATTCAAAACTCTTTTTTCTCCTTATTTTTGAGAATAAATCAAAAATAATTTAACTCAGTAAAGACACCTTGGATTTGAAATATATAAGAGAAAGAACCTAAGGAGTCATTAGGAAATAAGTTGATCAAATAACATTTTTGTCGTTTCTATACATAATTCTGAAAATTAAGAAATTCCTGAAAGGAAATTTATATTATTGTTA
>CAYPTZ010001117.1:0-1556 GCA_964413395.1 uncultured archaeon
CTGTATCTATAAGATCCAAACATGCATCAATTTGGAAATCAAATACTTCATCATTTCCACATTCATAAGCACCGCCATTAGGATATTTTACTCCATCATATTCATAACCTAAACGACCATGAGAAAACCAGATAACGGTAACTTGGTCATATGGCCCTACAACATCTGCAATATCTTGACAGGCTTGTGAGAAATTTTCATAAGAAGCTTCCCCGTCTTTTCGAAAATCGTCAAATTCTTTGACTAAATATTTAACCTTACCATCCATATAACCATATTTATAGTGTAATAATTCATACCACATTTTTGTTTTTTCATAAAATAAATGGCTATCATCTGAACCTGCAACAATAATGGCATATTTATTTTCTTCCGGTGTCTTTGTTGGATCAAACCCTAGGTCCACTTCAACATAATCATTAAGACCATCATAATCTGAATCAGCAAGTGTTGGATTGGTTTGATATGAATAAATTTCCTCATAATCGGTGAATCCATCTCCATCTGTATCAGTAAGGAGTGGATCAGTTTTGAAAGCATTAATTTCATCACCATCAGTAAGCCCATCGCCATCAGTATCTGGATTAGTTGGATGTGTACCTAAATCAAATTCTTCCCCATCTGATAGGCCATCATCATCACTATCATCATCTCTGGGATCAAGATCATAACCTGCACGAGGATATTGGTTATAGCTTGCAACATAATTGCTTGTATAATTGTATTCTTCCCAATCGGTTAAACCATCATCATCAGTATCTGCACTAAGGCAACTAGAGGAATATGCAGGCAGATAGGGAGAATTTGGATTAAATCCTGTCCTCCAATCTTGCTCTAGGGTAGGTAGTAATCCATCGTCATCAACATCAGCCTCTAAATAAAAAGCACGGGTTCCAAAAAGATCGGTGACTGCCACATTTTTATAATAGTAATTTGTTGTGGGTTGCACATATGGTTTATAAAAATCGATTTGCAATCGATATGTAATGGTATAGTCGGATTTGACAGGAAAATCTAAGATATTGTAATCATAGGTATATTTAATAATATCACCCGTATATGCATCGCTGTATTTCGCAATTTGGATATAATCACAATAGGATGTCTTCACCCATAATCGAACATAGGTTCCTTCATTGGTATTCGGACTGGCGGGTTGATACCACACTAATTCCATTGGATGGATTGAGTCCGCAGGAGCGATAATTGGAGCAATATCACCGTCTAATCCAATAGGAAATACAATATTCTTTACTGGAGTGGTTTCAGAAGATAAATAATATGTTCCAGATTGCCAGTAATAGGTCTCTTTATATTGGAAAGTATTAGAATCAAAATATGTGGTAAATATTGCCTTTTGTCTCGCATATTCTAACACTCTAAATTGCCAACTACCTTCTTGATTCAAGACAACATCGTATGATTTTGCCCCTGCATCTTCAATCTGTACTATAGTTGTCCAAGAACCTCCATTAAAACTTTTTTGAAGTTTTGAATAATAATCTTGATAGTTTGACCGAGACGATACGGTCCAAGAGATGGTTTGAATATCCCCT
>CAYPTZ010001118.1:0-1551 GCA_964413395.1 uncultured archaeon
TAACCATGTTAAAGTATATGCTATTAAACTGTATAGAAAAGCTTTTCAACTTGGATTATTAAAGGGAAGGAGTATTCGAGCAATGGTAGCTGCTTCAATATATTATGCATGTGGAGCAGAGCAAATTCCTAGAACATTACAAAATATCGTTAATCTAAGTGATTCAACATTTCATCAAATCACAAAATGTTACCAATCATTAATAAAAGAATTGCATTTATCAAGTCCAACTATTAAACCAGGTTTACTAGTTAGTAAATATATTGCGGAATTAGAACTGAATCATAAAATTGAAGTAATGGCTCAAAAAATACTAATAAAATATGAAAAAATATATTCATTAAGTGGAAAAGATCCAAAAGGTCTTGTGGCTGCAGCGCTATATATTGCTTCTCAATATAATAAAATAAAGGTAAGTCAAACTAAAATATCGAGAACAGTTGGAATAACAGAAGTAACCTTAAGAAATCGTTTAAGAGAAATGCAGAAATATATTAGAAGGGTATAATATAAAAAATGAATGATTTTTATTTATTTTTTAGATTTTTTATGAAGATAATCCAATAAACACAATAGAATCACCACGAAGAATAATTCTTTTTAGCTCTTCGTTTCTTTCCTCCAAACTCCCTTCTTCATCATCCAATCTTACATTATAAGTAAATTTTACATCTTCTAATAAAACATTCAGATGTGAATCATAAGACTTTAAATTTCCTTTAAATATTTTTTGTCGTTTACATTTAATTAGGATTTCATTACCTAGGGATTTTCCTAAAGTTGAAATAGGATCGTGTTGTTGATTTGGATTCATTGTTAAAAACCTTTTTTTTAATTAATGTTATATAATTCTCTAACTTTTAGCTGAATAAAAATTCTTCTAATATATTTATGAATATTTGATTCTATATAAAAAAAATGAATTTAAAAATCCTCACCATGGTTTTTGTAATAATTTACAATTACTACACGCAATTAATTCTCCTTTTGGAGGAAAAATTGGCATTACTTTACGGCAACGGATACAATTCATATCAATAATTTCATCTTTTTCAGTAAAATGTCCTTTTGCTTTAAATAATTCAAGTAATTTGTGACAAAAATGCCGGATTAAATTAGCCACTATTGTTTCATATTTACAACAAGTATATATTGCGAGAATATCATTTTTTATTTGAGGAACCATTAATATTTCAAATAAATCTCCAGTTGGTCCTAATGATGTACCAAAGTAAAATGTCATTTTAATATTTTTTTTATTAATATTTGAAATTTCTTTAAACCCAAGGTCTAACGAGACTTCATCCATAATCTTCATTCCGAAATTTATGTCAGTTATTGCGCTAACTCCAAAGCTTTGAATTCTTTTAACCATATCTTTATTTTTCATGAAAGCTTTTATTAATTTTGGATCAAAATCTCCTTCTCTAATTGATGGAAGTGATGTATCAATGTTAATTGCTTATAAACGAATAAATCGATTATATTCTTCAACATTCTTATATTGTAAAATTCAATCAATCTCAAAAAAGACTCCAAAAATTAGTTGAG
>CAYPTZ010001119.1:0-1550 GCA_964413395.1 uncultured archaeon
TGTAAGTTGAGTGAATTCCTATTAACGAGGAATTTAATCGCTTTATAATTCCCATTGGTTGTTGGCATACAGAGCAAATTGGTGGGACATCTAACACAATTTTTTTAATTTCACCATGATCCCTAAATTTATTCTTGCTCGTAGCAGAACTCATAATAGATTGAAAGTAATACAAGAATTTAAATCTTTGTATTCGATTAGGTTGTGTATTTGCCCGACAAAAAGAGGTAAATCTTTTGAGGAGAATTTAAGAAAAAAAAAACTAAAACACTAACATTCGTACATTATCCAAAAAACCTTATTAAAACCGAGAAAAATTTTTAAAAATTGAGGTCTTTTCAGGGTCAAAGAAAATATTTCTTATCTTAAATTCACTACCGATAAAATTACTCTATCGGAGTAGAACCAACCAATCTTAAAAAAACGAAAAGAATTCCAACCAATAATTCGGGTAGAACCAAAAATAAGGATGTAGAACCAACTATTTGAAAAGTAGAACCAACAGAATATTTTACTCACTAAATACAATTTTAAGAATTCAGATATTTAGAAAATTTTTACCACTTTATCACTGTATAATATTATGGGAAAATTCAAAAAATATATAAAAAAATGGTTTAGAACTTCCGATATATACATTTCAACATTGACGATATTGTTAATAACATTAATAACAATATCTACAGAATCTGCTTTTTTGTCAGTATTAGCACTAATAATATCTATATTTGGCACGTGTTGTTATCCTGTATTTAAAGAAAGAAAGGATGACTATACTAACTCAATTAAATTAGATTTTAAACTAAAAAAGAATTCAAAAAACAAAGTATATATTGACCTTATTAACAATTCAACTAAAATATGTCATATATTTCGAATAGGAATAAGAGGATTATATTCAAAATACGATGAAAATGGAGTAGAAATAAAAGAGGAAAAAAATGACCAAGAAAGACAATCTTTTAGAATATTTAATAATATTTTAGTGAACTATTCCAATGATTCTAAAATAATCGGAGCAGAATTTCCATTTAAATTAGATAACTCAAAAAGACTTAGTATATTTGATTTACGGCATGTTGATTTATCATTTGCGATTTTCAATATTGCAGATAGCAAAAATCAGTATAAACCAAAATTTTTAAGGATTATTGTTGAGATAGTATCTGGAAATCTAATTGAATCTCAAAAATTTGAATTTGACAATATAAATGAAGGTAATTTTAACATCTAAATAGAATTTGAGTAAAGAAATAATAGTTAGCAAACGATGGGCACCAATAAAATAGAAATAATTATTTTCCATTAATTTTTTTATTTTTTCAAAAATTGTAAATTAGATACTTCCCCATTAACATTGTTCTTTTTAAACAAAAGTTGAGTTTATACTATCAGAAACTTATGAACCTCTGTTATGAAAGTTTATGAGATTAAGCATTGTACCTTTCTAAAAATTTAAATTTAGAGATATTGAATACTTTTAAAGTTCATAAGTTTGAAAAAATTTTCTATAAATAAATTTTTAAAAACCATCTTCTAATTTTTAAAAA
>CAYPTZ010001120.1:0-1548 GCA_964413395.1 uncultured archaeon
GGAAAGATAATCTTCAAGCTTCGCCTTAATTATCTCAAAATCTTCATTGATGAGCTTTATTGAATTAGAGTTATTTATGAATGCCGATTTAAGCATATCAAAATAAAGCTGCTCAATATCACACCAATTATTATTAAGATGCATTTCCTCAATTATCTTCATAAATATGATATTTCCCTCACATTTATCATGATACATGTTTCTAAAGCATTTAGGATCTAGAATTCCTTCGTTATTGAATTCAAGAGTATTCTTGGGTTGTATAAGTTCGGGCAAACTGTTCTTATCCTCTTTTAATTTATAACATAAGTGACGCATAAAATCTTTGTAGCTTGTTTTTAGGCCGTGAGCCAAATCAAAGCCATTACCAATAAGGAATATGTTACTACGTGCGATCATTTCTTTAAATTTAGGAATATAGATTTAAAATGGAATATTTCCTATATTCTTTTGTCTCTTAAGAAACATTTTCTAGTGGAACTAATTGTAATCCCATATTAGATGCTTGTTTCTTGATATATTTCAATTTTTGTTCCTTGAATATATTTTGATAGTTTTCAAGGGCTATTGGAGTAAATTCTACTTGATTCCTTATCATTTCGTAGAATATTATGGCTAGCTTTCTTGCTGTTGCCTTTGTTGCAATAAAAGGACCACTTCTGGCTTTCATTCTTCTATAATAGTGACCCAGCCAGTGATCACTTCTTTGTAATGCATATGCTGCCATTAAAAATGCTTGTCCTGCTTTATTTTTCCGCTTGCTTTTTTTGGGTTTTAGCAGCTTCCCTCCGGATATTCTATTATTTGGAGCCAGGTTTAGCCATGAAGTAAAATGCTTTTTCGTTTTCCATTTTGACATATCAATTCCAGTTTCTGAAATAATCTCCATTGCTGTTAATTCGCTTATACCAAATATTTTTGTTACATCTACTCCTAAAACTTCTTTTAGGTATTTGGTACCATTAAAGTTCAAACGATTTTTAGTGTATACTTTACGCTTTTCATTTTTGATCTGTGGATTTACTTTTTCTACTTTTTGTAAAGTCTTCTCGATTTGATTGTCACATTCTTTTATTTTCTGCTTAAAAATTAGATATAATTCATAGGCTTGTTTTAGTTCAAATAAATGTTCTTCCCTCCATATACCTTTCAGGGATTTCACTATTTCTCCTTTTGAAGCTTTAACGTTTGCATCGACATATTTCACCAGATTTTCCTCTTCTCTTTCACCTGCTAATATTGCTTGAATAATCATTTGGCCAGTTTTTCCGCAAATATCTGTCAGTACATTATGAAGTTTAATATTCATTTGTTCGAATGCTTTTTGCATAAGTAATATTTGTTTTGAGTATGCTTCAGTCAGGGACTTACGATGTCTTAAATATGTTCTTAGTTCTCTGGTTAATCCATCAGGCTGAAAACTTGCATTTAGCAAACCATAAGAGTGTAACTCCTGAATCCATTGACAATCTAAAACATCTGATTTTCGCCCACTGACATTTTTTATATGTCGGGCATTAACAAGAAAAACTTCAAAGCCATACTCTT
>CAYPTZ010001121.1:0-1287 GCA_964413395.1 uncultured archaeon
AATAATATTGATAGATTATTTTACTATCGTAAAGTGAATAAAATATTAAATGATATTATAAATAAAGTAGATTTTAAGAAAATTGATCTTGTCCATGCACATTTTCTTTTTTCAATGGGAGGGGTAGCCCGAAAAATAATGAAAGAAAGAGGAATTAATTATATAGTTAATGTACAGAATACTGATGTAAATATATTTTTTAAGTATATGTTTTTTTTGCGTAAAATAGGTTTAGATATTATGCAAGGAGCTAAAAAAATAATATTTGTTTCACCTGCATATAAGGAATTTGTTATTAATAAGTATATTCCCAATCAATTAAAAGAATATATTAATCAAAAATCAATAATTATACCTTTTGGAATTAATCCGTATTGGTTACAAAATAAATTTAATAAACCTAAATTAAAAATAATAAGAAAAATTAATTTAATATATATTGGACAATTTACAAAAAATAAAAATGTGCATATTTCGATTAAAGTTGCAAGACGACTAAAAGAGCTAGGCTTTGAAGTAAAATTCGTAATTGTTGGTGGTAATGGTGAGTATGAGTACAAAATAAGGAATTTAGCAAAAAAAAATAAAGATATTATTGATATTTATGAGCGCATAGAAGAAAGAAAAAAATTAATGAATATGTATCGGAAATCCGATATTTTTATAATGCCTTCACGTTATGAAAGTTTTGGATTGGTGTATGGAGAAGCAATGAGTCAGGGAGCGCCTGTTATTTATACAAAAGGACAAGGGATTGATGGATATTTTAAGGACGGTGAAGTAGGATATTCAGTTAATCCTAAAGATATAAGCGATATTGTAAAAAAAATTGAGATGATAATTCATAATTATAATAAAATTTCAGAAAATTGTTATAATTTAGTTGATAATTTTTCATGGGAGAAAATTGCAAAAACATATTATAGCATTTACAAGTCTATAGTTTAATTATATATTTCAAAAGAATTAAAATTAAAGTAATGGTTAAGTTGGAGGGTAAGTTAGATGAATGAATATAGAATTTGTTCTCGATGTATTATGGATACAACAGATAAAGAAATTATATTTGATGAAAATGGTATATGTAATCATTGCAAAAGTGCACAAGAAAAATTAAAAAAACGGAATTTTTATTTAGACAATGAAACAAAGGAAAAATTATTGGTACGAAAAATTAATGAAATAAAAGAAAAAGTGAAAAATAAACAAAATAATTGTGTTATTTTAATAAGAGGAGTAGTAGATATATCAAATATGCAGCATAGTGAGGCAGAAAGTATAAAGGTA
>CAYPTZ010001121.1:1297-1540 GCA_964413395.1 uncultured archaeon
CATTGATAGTACATTCGTTGCTTACAAGGTTAAAAAATTAGGATTAAGACCTTTTGTTTTTCATCTTGATAATGGTTGGAATTCAAAAACTGCCGATAAAAATATTGAAAATATATCGGAAAAATTAGGCATTAAAATACATAGATATGAAGTAAATTGGAATGAATTTAAAGACCTGCAAATGTCTTTTTTGAAAGCCTCTGTCCCAGATGTAGAAATTCCAACAGATCATGCTCTTACGGC
>CAYPTZ010001122.1:0-273 GCA_964413395.1 uncultured archaeon
TCTTTATCCATATATGGTCTTCGTTGGAAAAAATAATTCGGGAAAATCGAATATCATGAAAGCTTTGGATGTCTTTTTTGGACGGAAACCTGAAATCGAAGATTTTCGCCTTGAAGGAACAAAACGCCTTCTTCAATCAACTATTACCGTCATTTTTACTCAATTATTGCCTGAGGAATTATTACTCTATGAAGGAAAAACACGGTTTCCAAATACTCCTAAAGAACAGTTGGAGTTGCGCATTATCCTTCAGATGGCTGAAAAAATTGATTT
>CAYPTZ010001122.1:283-1536 GCA_964413395.1 uncultured archaeon
TATGAATATGCCATCGATCAACTTATATTAACTACACCTGCGGCAAAACATCGCTATGGATTTTTACTCAATCCCAGTTTAACTAAAAAAAGCGACTACAAAAAAGATCACTCCGTCCCTGCCGAGTTTAATTCGTTGATTGAGGTATTAGAAGAAGACCGACGAAAAATAGGTGATAATAGACGCTTAACGCTTAATGATTTTAGTGAACTTAAACAAAATTATATTCAACTCCATCCCGAGTTACAAACGTTACCTCATCAAAAGATCTTCAAGGAAATATCTCTTCCAAAGTCTAATTTAAAAAAATATCTTGGGAATTATTTCTTTATACCCGCAGTTCAAGATATTAACGAAGAAACCACCTATAAAGGAAAAGGCAAATCGAATATTAATCAATTGATGAATTATATCCTTGATCAAATGCGCGAAAAAGAAAAAGAAGAAGAACGTAACACTCGAATTGAAAAAATTCTTCGAGAAATTTATCAACTCGATAATAAAGCGTCAAAACTAAATCTGCTCGCTAATACATTGAATCAAACTTTGAATCAATTTGATGATTCAACAATACGATTTGATACCGAATTACCTCCAATAAACAAACTCGTACGTGATTCGTTAAAAGTCTATATGAATGATGGCGTCGATACGGCAGTAGGAGATAAAGGTCATGGATTGCAGAGGTATTTCATGATTGCACTCTTTAAATTATGGGCCGAAACATTGATTCAGCAAGTCCTGCCTCCCCGAGATATGACAATCTCCCCCACTGCCATGAAAACTAAACCAAAAAAAATCACCGCACACTGTATTTCTAGTTTTTTTGCTATTGAAGAACCTGAACTCTTTTTACACCCTCAATACCAATTATTAATGCGCGATTACCTCTTGAAGATTGCCTTTACAGATGATCATCAAATTTTACTTAATACCCATTCTCCCCATTTTATTGATTTTAATGATTATAAAGCGGTCATAAAGGTGATGAAATTAAAGAAAGGAGGTTATAATTGTACTGAAACCCTGCAACCCGTCATAGAAAAGGAAGGTAAATTACAATTAAAAGATATTATTCTTTCTTATGGAAAAAATGCCGAAAAATTCCATAAAATTAATCAACTCAATTTATGCTATTTTATGAATCCAAATCGATCTCAACTGTTTTTTGCTGACACTGTGGTGCTCGTTGAAGGGGAAACCGAAAAAATTATGTTTCAAAAATGGGCCCAATTCTTTTTTCCTCATGAAAT
>CAYPTZ010001123.1:0-1530 GCA_964413395.1 uncultured archaeon
AATTGATAATAATTTCAATGTTTTGGGTTTAATTATATATATTAATCAAGATATTTGTAATTTAAAAATAGATTATTTGCTAAATTTTAATAGTGGCTTTTTTCATGTTTCAGAACATATTTCTAAGAATGTGAATATAGAACAACTAAGATTTCATAATTATGAACACTTAAATTTTTTGGATGTTTTTTTTCCTTGTAATATCTTTATAATATCTTTCATATTGTTCAAAACACTTATTTCCACTCAAAATTTGGTGATTACATTGGATGAAATTTCAAAATTTACTCAAATCCAAAAAAAGGCATTCCATAGTATTCTTATTGATGGGATGAATGAACTATTTCTGGGTATAATATTGCTTTTGGCAGGCTTAATGATCTATTTACTTAATTGGTTGACTGTCATTATTATTATTTTATACTTACTTCTTCTTTTTAAAAAAAAAACCATATTTCAGAAATTAAGGGTAAAATATATTTACCCCCGGATGGGATATGTCAAATTCAAGGATGATCATAACAAGAAATTAAAAAAATATCATATTTTATTATTAATTATCGCAATAATTTGCAATGTATTATTTTTATCATTACTTTTTATAGATGGTTATAGCATTGAAACTATGTTTAAAAATCTCCCAATAATTATGGGTAGTGCATTATTAGCGAAATCCTCGTTTGTCTATATATTCACTGGGAAGAAATACTATTTGGGATTTGGAATATTAAGTTTTATTTTAGCTATTATTTTTATATATATACCTTTGCCATTTTATAGGAATCATGTTGTTTATTATGCATGGACAGTATCAATAATGCTATTTTTATTAGGCGGATCTAGATTATACCTATTTTTAAGAAAAAATCCCCTTATTACCGAGATTGAAAATATATGAAAATAGAACAAAAAAAAGATAAAAAGGATAAAAAAGAAAAAGAAGGTAAAATAAACGAGAAAAAACATATTAAAAAAGAAGATTCTGTAGATTATACTGTTTTTGATATCAATAGATTCCTCCATGAACCGAACCGTTTGCAAATAATTGCGATTTTATATTCTACAGAGTATACTGATATGTTATATCTAAAAAAAACACTTGAACTTACCTGGGGGAATCTTTCTTCGCATTTAGCAAAATTAGAAAAAAAGGATTATATTGTAATAAAAAAAGAATTTATTGGAAAAAAACCTTATACTTTAATAGAGATTACTAAAGTTGGGAAGGAGAAATTTGAAAATTACCGGAAAAATATGAAAAATTTTCTCTTTTTATAATTTTGGCGTGATATTTTATTCTTATACAATTGATTTTTCTTCCTTTCCTATAATTTATTTTATTTTTCTTATAATTCTGAATAAATTAAAAAAGTTAAAATTGATTAATAATTCTGAAATTGTAATATTGGTTCTTTCTGCTAGTATGCATATCTTAACTGACATTCTTTTTTCTAATTTTTATTTATTCTGGCCCATTAATGAAACTTCACAAGTTACTTATGGCTGGAATTCTAAAGAACATTTAATTTC
>CAYPTZ010001124.1:0-1528 GCA_964413395.1 uncultured archaeon
ACTTCTCTTGGATTTTTCGGTTCAGTTAACGAATAGAGAAAAAAAGATAAAAAATAATTTAATGCAAAAAAGCAAAAAAAAACTGTACGATATTGATTATAGAAAAAAAAATTACATTATTTTTTGAAGTGCCTTTATTTTTTTTTCACAATACTTCATCTCTTTCATCTTTCCAGCAGCAGATATTTTATAATCACCGTTAATCGCTTTCAATGTGGTTACTCTTTTCTTTTGGAAATCAGATTTTGCTTTCTTTAAAGCAACTGAGATATCTTTTGAAGATTTTTGAGCTTCAGCCATTTCTTGTTTTGCTTTCAAGAAACTAGCTTGGGCGACCAGCAAATTTTGCTTTTTTAATTCTATATTTTGAGTGGCAATATTTAACACAGATTGATATTTATTCTCAATTTGCTGCAATTCTTGTGATAGAATTGATTCTGCTTCAGTTTTCTTCTGATTGTAAGCACTTGTAATTTGATTCAATTCTTTTTCCTTTATTGATAATTCAGATTGTAATTGTTGAATGTCAGACATTTTACTCCTCACACAAATTCATTATTTCTCATTCTACTATAGATTTTTTAAAAGTTTGCAAAAAAAATTCAAGATAAGATAAAAATATTATTCATTAAAACATTCTTTTATGATTTTATATTTTCTATCTCCATTTCCTTTTCAGTATCTTTTACACATTTTGGACAAAGACCATGAGTAAATTCCACATCACTATGCTCATGAAGATATTTTTCGATCTGGATATAATATCCTTCATCATTTCTAATTTTTTTACACCTTGCACAAATAGGTAACATTCCTTCTAAGGTTTTTTTTTCTAATTCAAATTGTTTTCGTTTAGTGATATCTTCAAAAACATATTGAAACACAGGAATATCATATTCAAATATTGGATAATTCGTTTGTCTCACCCAAATTATCTTTTTAGATTTCGTAATATACCTAAATTCATAAAAATTATTAATTTCAAATTCTTCAGGGTTGAATGTATAGTTATTTAAAACTTGATCTTGATCACTAGGATGAATATGTTCTAAAATATCAATAAGTTTCCAATTTAAAACCTCATGAGAAGTATATTCAAGTAATTTCTGCATCAAGGGGTTGCTATAGATGATTTTTTTATTTTTCACCAAATACATAGCCAATATCTCTTCATTGACCAGTTTTTGAAACTTATTCATTCCAATATCACTATAATCATCATCTTTTTTAGGACTGATACAAATTGGTTCTCTGATTCCAAAATAAATGAAAATTGGAGATAACATCCATATAAAATGACCTATAAATGTATAAATAAAGCGATTTGAAGCAATATCAAAAGGAGCTTGTAAATTTTCACCATAAGTTCCAAGAATAAGCCAATAATAATTTCCAATGCCCATAACTAAAACTCCCAATATTAAAAAAATAATATGAGGTTTTAGTTTATTATTATTTCTCGCTTGTTTTTCCTTCGTCGGGTAAGGCAGGGTCATTACTGACCCCTTCTCCCCTAGGAACCACGCGT
>CAYPTZ010001125.1:0-1527 GCA_964413395.1 uncultured archaeon
ACCGCCCCCGCTCATTGGCGGGCTGGATGGTGAATCCCTGTGGCCCCAGTTGCTGCGGCACGACGTCCAGGCCCCGCCCGACGGCGAACCGGATGCACACGGCCGCGCCGGCCCCGCTCGCTGTCGCTGCCTCGCCCTGGGTCACCTGGTAGCCGCGGGCCTCCAGCGCCTGCGCGACTTCATCGGCGGCAAAGCAGACGGGCGGGCGCGAGGCGTGGCGGACGATGACCGCTTTCGCGCCCCGCGGCAGCGCTGCCGTCTCTGCCGCGCCGCTGCATCCGGCGCTCGCCATAAGCATCGCTCCTCCCACCAGCATCACGAGCCATCGCCTGCCGTTGCGTCGTGTCATCATGTTCGTGTCCTTTCCAGTGTCAGGAGTCTCCGCCTGTAGGGGCGAGGCATGCCTCGCCCATCTTCCTGGTGAGCGGCGTCAGCCCGCGTCCTTTGCCTGGAAGCCGAGCAGCGTCGCCAGGTCCTCGATGTACCCCTGAAACGCCTCCCGCCCACCGGCGGTGATGCGGTACGACGTGTTGGGCTTGCGGCCGATGAAGCGTTTGCGGGCCCGGATCATCCCGGCGTCCTCGAGTCTCCGAAGATGCGCCCCCAGGTTGCCGTCGGTCGTGTCGATGACCTCCTTGAGCGCCGCGAAGTCCAAATCGTCGCCCGCCGCCAGGGCCGACATGATCCCCAGCCGCACGCGCGACAGAAGCAGGCTGTCGAGGTCGTTCTTAGTCGCCTTGCGCGGCACGGCGCTTCCTCCAGATGAGCGCGGCAATGACACCGCCCACGAGCATCGCACCGGTGCAGAGCACGCTCGACCCGATCCAGGCCCATTTCGGAGACGCCATCAGCAACACCGGCACCGTCACGATGAGCACCAGCCCGATGACCGCCAGGCTGGCCTTGCGCTCCAGAATGGCCGAGAACGCCATAACCATCCCGATCAGCAACTGAGCCATCGTGAACAGCGCCCAACCCTTGACGGCGCCCGACCAGAAGGCTCCCACCATGAAGCACCAGATGGCCACCGTGAATACGGCAAACGTGGCCAGGTCCTGGCGGCCGACGGGGCTGAGGGCGCCCGAGCGGCGGACGGCCCACAGCGTACCCGCCCACCCCAGGACGTTGTGCCCGATCCAGATTCCCCACATGATTGGCCCGGAGGACCATCCCAAAAGGGCCACGCCCCACGTGGCAGCCACTGCCAGGGCTGTCAGCACGCCCCACCAGATCATGACCCCGCCGCCGTCCTCGGCCTTCTGCTGGGTCCGGTCCATGACCCCCCGGACGAAGGACAAGGCCTCAGCCGCTTCGGCGGTGTCGGTGCGGCCGTCAGACGATTCCGCCTGGTCTGTCATGGCTATGCTCCCTCTCGTATCCGGTGCCCCGCTCGCTTCGCCTTCATGCTCTACAGTATAGAGGACTCTGCCGACGTTGTCAAGCCCAGTTTCCGGTTTTTTTTGAGTTCCCCCGCTGGGGGGAGGCGACCGTGTGTGCGCCGTCAGATTTCGCCCGGGGGTGCCGTCC
>CAYPTZ010001126.1:0-1523 GCA_964413395.1 uncultured archaeon
TAATGTTGATAAAAGCTCATAAAGACCTTGAAAAATATGTATGTACCAAACATGAAAATTCTTTTAAAACCATTGTTGATCAAAGATGGACCGAGCTAGCTTATGAAGGGCTCTGGATAGATCCATTACGAGACGCATTAGAAGCATTCATAAATGAAATAAATCTTAAAGTTACTGGAAGTGTTAAAGTCAAGTTATTCAAGGGAAGTGCTGAAGTGGTAGCGCGAGAATCTCCTTACGGATTATATGATTTAAATTTAGCAACTTATGAAACTGAAAGTAGCTTCGACCAAACACTAAGTTATGGTTTCATTCCAATATGGGGAATGCAAAGTGAAATGGGTTTCCTCATTAAAAAAAAGGTTGAAGAGAACAAGAAAGAACAGTAAAAAATATATTCCATTTATCTTTACTACCCTTACCATAAAAATTATAAAGATATATAGTATATCATTCTTTAATTAAATGATAACAGAATTATAGATGCGATTATCATGTCAAAATTTGATAAATTGGACAAATTAAAAAACGTCATCACGGCGATGATCACTCCATTTAAAGATGATTTATCTCTGGATGAAGAAAAATATCGAGAATTCATTAGATTTCAAATAAATAATGGTTGCCAGCCGTTAACCATGGGATCGACAGGTGAAAGTGCAACCATGTCTCATGAAGAACATCATAAAGCAATGGACATAACCGTTGAGGAAGCTAAAAAAAGCGGAAAAGATCCATTCGTACTTGCTGGTGCTGGAAGCAATGCTACTCATGAATCTATCTCATTATGCCAACATGCTGAAAGAATAGGAGCAGATGGGCTTTTAGTGGTGGTACCATATTATAATAAACCCATGCAACATTCTTTAATAGAACATTTTTCCGCAATCGCAGATTCCGTTTCTTTACCAATAATATTATACAATGTACCAAGTCGCACGGTAAGAAATTTAGACGTGGAAACCGTCATCACGTTAGCTAATAAAAAAGATAATATTGTTGGCATCAAAGAAGCTAGTGGAAATATCGATCAAATAACCAGGATAATCAATGGATGTCCGGATGATTTTATTGTCTTGAGTGGTGATGATTCTTTAACGTATCACATAATGGCGCTAGGTGGTAAAGGTGTAATAAGTGTTGCTTCGAATTTAATCCCTGCAAAAATGACTGAATTCACCACCGCAATGGAGAAAGATGATTGGATAAAAGCAAGAAAAATGCAACTTGAATTGTATGATTTGTTTAACATTTTATTCATAGAAACAAATCCCGGACCGGTTAAATATGCAGCAGAGCTCATGGGGATCATGGATAAAAGGTTACGATTACCACTCACGACTCCTTTAGAGCATAATCAAGCCAAAATAAAAAATGAATTAATCAAGTTAAAAATAATTTAGCTTCATTTATATTAACTCAATATTAGGCGATGAAATTGATAAAATTATTAATTTTGGGACCAACAGGCTCAATGGGTAGGTTGATAAGCAAGTTAGCGATAGATGATGATGATATAGATG
>CAYPTZ010001127.1:0-1521 GCA_964413395.1 uncultured archaeon
TTATGAATATTATCCCCGATTAAATACTGAAACACCAAACTTTTTAGATAATATTATTGATTTACTTGGTGAACACTATTATCCAAATCAATATGATCATGATACCATGTGTGTTGTAAAAGATAAATCATTATTGAACTATAATTTAAAAGCAATTGAACATTCAGCCAAAAAAAATGAATATATAAAATTCTTTATTACTAAGAATAGAGATTATTATCAAGGAAATGGATTGATCACCGTAGCACCAATATCTTTTAAAAATGTCTTTCTTCCTTGGAAAAAATCAATAAGTAAAAAATATAAGCTAAAAAGAATTAAAGCACATGAAGAAAAAAGAATTCAACAACAAAATATTCTACTTAATCTACGTAAATTTTATAATAAACAACCAAAAAGCATCCATCTAGAAGAAGAGCTAATGAATTATAATATTGTAAATTAATTTTTTAACTATAATCTTTTAATATCAAATTATTACCCATACTCCATAACATATTAAAATAGGTTTTAGTATAGGTAATCAAACGATCTTCTTGGATTAAAAATACCATATTCTCATCTCTTATCGATATTTTAAAGAATGAGGTAAGAAATATAATTAAATCCGTCTCATCAAAAAAGAAGGCATCAAAAAGGACATTTTTTACAATCTGAATCCTAGCAATTGAAGAAATTTTTCTCCAAATATTTTTATTTATAATTTGAAAATTATTTTCATTGATAAGAATGTTAATTTCAACTTTTTTTTCAGTAAGAAATATCAAATGATCTAAAATATCTTCTAATATTGCCTCGTTGGGATTTTTTAAAAACAAAGTAAAAATCTTTCTAACACCTCGAATCATTTCAATTATTTTCTTCTGAACGTTTCCATTTAAGATCCAAATAGGCGTACTATCAATGGATTCTTCATTATCATAAAGTGGTTCTAATTTTTCAATTAACGCAGTTTCTATTCTAGAATATTTTGACTCAATTTGTTTTTTCGCTAATTTTGCGACAATTACAGGACGTTCTGCTTGATATTTCATCGGTCTTCCACTGATGACTTTAACCCAGCCGATATTTTCGAGATTTACCAATACATCATAAATACGACTATAAGGAATTTTAGTCCAATCTGACAGTTCTTTAGCAGAGGAAATACCATTTGTGATTAATGCAATAAAAGCTCGAGTTTCATAATCTGTGAGACCAAATTCTTTTAGCGCACTATATACTTCTTGTGGAATATTTAAACTCATAAGTTCACCAGATTATATTTTATTTCCTTATTAATTAAATTAAGATTTGTTAACCTTGATTATAATAGTTTTTAATTTAATAAGAAGTTCTCCGACTAAGTTCAATATTATATTAAAACCTTTTACGAACAAAAATACTAAGATCAAAATTATGGAAACTAATGATAAATATGTCTCATATTATGAAATAAATGAAGATCATGAAATGAAATTTGATGTAATAACGCCAAATTTTAAACAAGTTATATATTATGTAATTGCATTGATTATTGGT
>CAYPTZ010001128.1:0-1521 GCA_964413395.1 uncultured archaeon
AAGAGTAATGAATAAATCAAAATTCTCTAAATCAGATTCTGAAAAAGCATGACCAATGAGAGGATCTCTATTAAAATAGGTCCCCAGAAGTAATAACTTAGTCTTTTGTGAAGAAATATCAGAAATTTGTGTTAGCACAGAATTATTAAAAAAAGATTCATTGATATTCATTCCTATATAGATAGTATTTGGATTCAAACAAATCTCGTTAATTCTCCCTAATATTTGATGATTCGAATTTTTATCCCTTGTTTCTTGAATTAGTGTTATTTTTTGAGCTTTTTGGGTAATTTCTTTTTTTAGCCATAAGTTAAAATCAAGATCATCATTAAAATTAAAAATGATTGCACCCCAATTTTGATAATTTTGGTTGAATAAACTTTTTAAACAACTCCTTGCCCAATGAACGGTCGATTTATAACAAAAAACAATTATTACATGATCTTCATTTCTAATTGAATATTTCCAATCCAATTTATTTCCTGTTAAATCCCATTTCAACCTTTGAATATCAGGGATATGATTTTCTTCCACTAAATAGATTACCCTATCCCAAAAATTTATATCATTTTTATAAGTGTTTGGAGGATGAATATAATAAACCAAAGGATGACCTCCCCGCAATGAACGCCAATTATGAAATTTTTGAAACTGTTCAATTGAACGATACCAACTTAATACTAATTTGTCATTTACTAAATGATTAGGAAAAGGTCGGTTAGATTTAATTCGCTCTAAATCTAATAATCCGCATCTGACTTCTGGAACATATTGACCCATTGGGGCATCATAAACCTTATATATTGTCCCTTCTTCTTGAGGAATATTAAATCCAACAGAAAATACTTGATCATCCTTTAAAGCATTCAACATTTTCCCAAATACATCATAATTAATATCTTGATGACATATTATGGAATCAATATCCATCTGAAAAACGTAATGTGTTTTTACTTGTTCAAACCCCCAGAGTTGGGGAAAAACGGGTATTTCTTTGTCAGTATGCGTAAATATACAATCAATACCAAACCATCTTTTATTAATATCATTAATAATTTCAATATTGCTTGAAATGGGTGTGATTAGGTATTTATCAATCTTTTTTTGTTTTTCTAAATTTTTTGCAGATTGGATTACTTTATCCAATGAAGGCGTACCATATTGCCTGCTAAAGCCAACATCCTTAGAATCAATTAATAGGATTGTTTCAAAAAATCTATCATAAACACATATTTGATTATGAATATGATTTATCAATGAAATTATCCGATTATGTTCCAAAGCGCAACATTTTATCATTAAAGTTATTTCTGGATGATATCTATAAGGTTTAAGTATATTTCGAAATGGTTTTGATAAAAAACCCTGATTCATGAAAAATAATTGGACTTCTCTTTTGAAAAAATCTTCAAAACCATCAATTTTTTTTAATTCTTTAATATTATTCCGGATTTTTAGAGTAATTTGATTTAATTCAATATCAGTTAAATTTTTTACAAAAAGTAAATACAATCTTGCACA
>CAYPTZ010001129.1:0-1521 GCA_964413395.1 uncultured archaeon
CAAAACACTTCCTCCAGTAGGATCTTTATTTCCTACCACATTATTAACAACAAACCAACAAGAAGTTCCATTCCAATTAAAAACAATGTGATTCCAGGAATGCGCAATTAAATTTGGAGAACCAACTACACAATCATTAACCCCATCATCTGTTTCAAAATAACCAGATAAAAATTGATTACCAATTGGACCATAAATCCAAGGAGTTCTTTGATCTGTATCTCCTCGACAAAACAAACCTTCATGAGTAACAAAATTACCTTCTGTCCTCTTATATATCCACATGCTAATAGCAAATGTGGAGGTGCCATCCAAATCTGTAAAATCATTTAAATTAATAGAAGTATTAACCCCATTAAATTCATAAGCTCCTCCATAAATTCCATCAACAGTATGATTGTCTGCAAAATTTCTCATTGTCCCAGTATTAGAATTATTTGAATAATCATAAACCTGCCCAGAACTTGAATTGAAATCAAAAGGGTAGTATAAAATCAAATCCGCGTCGGAAAGATTCAAATGTGCAAAACCAGTTTCTTGAGTTATATTTTCATCAGTCGAATCATAAGAAGTTGTTCCATTTAAAACCAAACCTGCAATTGCAAAACCAACAACTCCAATCAAAATAAAAATTGCAATTATATCTTTCCTCTTTTTCATAAATATAATAAAATAAAGTATTTTAAAAAACTTTCCAATCAAAATTTATCCCAAACTATTTTTCATTCAATTCAACATTTTCATTTTTTTCTCAATAAAAGCATTGTGTTTAACTAAATCTTCATGTTTAAGAATTTTATAAAACGCATAAACAGTATCAGAATTACATTCTCGTGAAATTTCCAAAACATTTTTATCAATTAAATCATCAAGAATATTTGAAACCAAAAAACTCAAATCCCTTCTAGAAATTTCAACGTCCCTTTCGACGCAATTAACAAATGCAGGAAATAATGCAACCTTGCCTTTATTCATATCGCAAAAATCATAAATTTCTTTTTGGATTTTTTTATAATTTAAAAAAAAATTTACATAATTGTCTTCCATAGAAAAATAAATTCATAATTTATTATAAAGATTATCGCAATAGAAAATATATTATAAAATTTCCCCTAAATTATAAACTATGTTAAAATAATCAAAAGCATCTCTATTTGCTTTATGCAAAAGTCCTTTGACAACATCATTTTTTAATATTAAATAAGGAACATTACATTCCCCGTCCATGCAAAATCTTGAAAAAACAAGAAGTGCTGAAAGTCCTGAAGAATCTGAATAAGAAACATTACTCAAATCTAAAATATTATTTTTATTAAAAGAATTTTCAAAATAATTTCTAAATTCCCATTTAATCTTTGAAGCAAGAGGAGCATCTAAAATTTCTTTATTTATTGAAATTAATTTATAATTTTGATAATCTAAAAAATCAATATCTTTCATAACTTTAAATCACAAAAGCATTTTTAAAAATTATTATAATTCAAAATATTTAACCCAAATAACTTTTCCCTTCTGGAATAG
>CAYPTZ010001130.1:0-1520 GCA_964413395.1 uncultured archaeon
TTTTACTAGACAATAGGAAGGAATTAAGGATTTCTCTAACAGTTAATCCTACCTATGAATTTTATTCCAAAATATTAAGTTTTGGTTCTTCAGTTAAAGTATTGTCTCCCAAAGAAGTAATTGATGAAATTCGCAAGGAAATTAATATTTTGAAGAAAAAATATAAATAATTTTTAATCACGAACTTCCTCTGCGTCATCTCATAATATCTTTGTACAATGAATAATTGTCTCATTGTATAAAATATTAAATTATGAATTCAAGACAGCATGTTAAAGTATCGACTATCGGAGGCGCTTTGATTGCCGGGGCTATTGATATAATTGAACAATTAGGCCATCAAAAGAATAATCCTGAGCAAAAATTTGATTTTAAAAGGTTAATAAAAAATATAGCAATTGGTTCCCTTTGTGGCTTAGCAACTTCTACTTTACCAGACATAATGGAACCAGCAATAAACTCACATCATAGAAAATTTTTCCATAGTTTAACATTTTTAGCATTACTCCTCTATGGTAATTATAAGTTAAAATCTGGAAATTTTCCTCCAGAGATTAAAAAAATCATTAATGCTTTGAGTGTTGGATATGGTTTGCATTTGGCAGCAGATGTAACAACCCCAAGGAGCTTACCATTGATTTAAAATACCATGGAGTTTTTACTAAAAATAGTATTTATCATCATAGGAGTATTAGTTTTAACTAATGCTCAAAACGATAATTTAAAATATGTTTTGTATGGTGTTGTTATTACATTAATGCTTGATATTGTTAGGCTTGTTGCACTTTTCATTAGTAAAAATTGTTCAAATCTATTAAGTGTCATAAAATCTTTAACCATTTACAGAAATAAGAGAATTCGATTATCATGTGCATATCTATATAAAATTAAAGTGGGTGATAAATACTTATTAGTTAAAAATTCTCATCGGGAAAGCTATCAACCTGTTGGCGGAGTTTTCAAGCGTAATGAAGATTCATCCCAATTCTTAAATTCAATTGAGTTTGGTGAAGATGAAAAACTCACAAATCGTAAAACTTGTAGTAAAGATTTAAGAATTCATATTAAGGGGAAACAATTATGTAGATATCTGAATTGGTATAATAAAAACAAAGATAGAGAAATATCATATACACGTGAATTTTATGAAGAACTGGTTGCTCCTGGTTTATTAAGTAAAGAAAATTTTCCATACCCGATTTTTTCTTTTAGGAAAAGGATTTCTACATCTTTGAAATGGTCGAGACCTTTTCAATATTACGAGCTCCTTATATATGATATTCTGGAACTTACTCCGAACGAAATTCAGACAAAAGAACTTGAAGATTTACAAAAAAAAGGTGATACCAACTATATAAAATGGGCAGATAGCGAAACAATTAGAGGCATAGGTTACAGCAGTGATAACCGAAAAGCTAATTATGAAATCGGGGACCAAACGGTTCTTCTTATTGATATGGAATATTCTAAAAAATATATGTTATGAAATTATTTACAGAAGATAGAAATGCGCAGCTTGA
>CAYPTZ010001131.1:0-1519 GCA_964413395.1 uncultured archaeon
ATTCATATGATTTAATTGCTTCTTTTATTGTATTAATATCAGATTTACTAATTGCAATTGATTCACTAAGATCTTTTGTCTTATTAGTTCCAGAGATTTTTAATTTATATAGTCGACTTATTTCCGAAGCATTTGATTTTAATGATAACTCAATTGAATCAATTTCTTGTTTATACTGAGTGTATTGAATTTCAAGATTTGACAGGTTAGCTGAATCAGATTCTGTCCCTTTAAAACCGATTCCCTTAATCTTATTTTTTTGACCTCCTGTCATTAAATTAGATCCATCAACAATATCCCCACTTAAGGTTACTCTTCGGGCAGAAATTTGGAGTTGGCGAGCGGTACTAATGGTTTCTACAACAATAGTACGTCCAAATACATATTCAAATGCATGATAGTATTTTTGATCAAATTTAATTAGATCTACAGCTCTTCCATATATTTTAGGATCATTTGGTAATGGTTTATCATAGGGATTATATCGAATTTCATCTAATGGGATAAAACTTGCTCTTCCAGAATTATTTTTTTTTAAATAATTTATACATTCTTCCCCAACCTTTTGATTTTCCACAATAACAAAATTAAACCGATTTCCTGCAGCTACTTCCATCGCATCAGCATATTTTTTATCAACTGAACCTAAATCAGCTATTGTACCATATATACCTCTGATTTTTCCACTATTTTTCAATTTTTTAATTACTTCTAGAGCTCTATTTCCAGAATTCATATGATGAACAACTTTAATTTTAGATTTTAATTCGAAAATTGCTTTCTGAGCTTCAAAAGCTATAGGTTTTATCTTTTTTAATTGTTCTTGCAATTTTTCATTTAATTTTTCAAATTGTTTAATCTTTACATCTATCCCACGATTAGATATATCATCTACATCGTCAAGTCCAAGACGAACTTTCTTTTCATGTTCAGATTCTTGAATTTTTATATTTAAATTACCAATTTTTTCATGATTTGCAAAAATTTTTGTTTCAATTTTATCTTTTGATATATTTGCAGTATTAATTTGATTTTCAATCACTTTCAAAGAAGCCAATTTTTGAGCCCGATCTTCTCTTACTTGGTTTATTTTTTCTCGCAAATTTTTAGCTTCATCTTTAATTTTGATATACTGTTCATCTATTCCTTCTAGATCGTTTTCATATTTTAAGATTTCTTGAGATTTATCATTAATTTTCGTTTCCAATTGTTCTTTAGATGTTTCTACCATTTTTATTTCAGATTTTAATGTTTTTTCTTGTTCATCTAAAGATTTTAAATGAGATTCTACTTCTTTCTTCTCATCTTCATAATTTCCAAGATTTTGTTTATCATATTTTAATGAAGTTTTTAATTCTGTGATTCTATCTTTTAATTCTTTCATTTGATAGGTCATTTGAAGTAATTCATCATCTTGCAAATCCTTTATTTTTACTTCTAATACTTCAATTTTTTTTTCAATAAGAATAATATTATTCTGTATTTCTTTTTCTAATTGGCTAATATCCTCAATCTTTTT
>CAYPTZ010001132.1:0-1518 GCA_964413395.1 uncultured archaeon
CGTGGATCTCTATATTTAATCTCTTCAAATATTTTTTAAATATAACTATCAAAACAATTAGAATTAGGATAAGGATTGGGATTTCAATATCAAATAATTCATCTATAAAATTTGTGATTAGGAAAAAAGGTAAGATTTCTAGGATAATAAAGGAAATAATTATTTTATTATATAAACTTGGTGAAATTGAATAGGTATGCGGGATTGTTTGATCAATTTTAACCGATTCTGTAATCTTCTGGTTAGGATTGGAATGTGTATCACTTATAGGCTCTTTATTTAAATTTATTTTTTTCTTCTTTCCTTCAGTACTTAAGATTAATGCCATTAATGCATATAATAAACTAAAAATGCAAAATGTACGGTATATATCAGGGAAATTAAAGGATAAAGGATTCAATCCAAATATTTCGAGTTCAAATGGAGAAATTGACATGAACAATATAATAATTCCAAAGAAAATATAAATCATAAAAGGAAGAGTCATCTTTTTTACATTTAGCAAGGTAATGGAGAATAATGTAAATGCTATGATAAACAAGATACTTAATTCAGACATAGTACGTAGTAATTCTTCAAAATAGAACGATAACGATAAAGACAACAAAAATGTCAAAATTGGTAATTTTTGTTTCTTGATTTTCTTTGTCTTCATCAAGATATAGGGAATTAATAAACAAATTGTTATATTTAACATCAAGGCTTGATAATAATTGAAAGTTATAACGATAGAAATTCTCATTAAAAACCATAGATGTAAAAAGCAAAATATCATTGCATTAAGTGTTGCTAAGACCTTAAAATTATAGGAGGACTTCTTTCGAATTAAAAAATAATTTTTTTGGAGATCCCATAATTGATATTTTCGGATATAATTCGAATTATAGTTTAAAAGAATAAAGAATATGGGTAATGCAGTAAAAATCCACAATAAAATACTCATAAAATGTGTTATAATTACATTAAGATCAGCTGAACTGCTTGAATTTATATTATCAATAGCATTATTGAAGATTAATGAAATTATTTTTGTAAAAAAAACCGTCAGAATTAAGATTTCTATGAAAAACCAATTAGAATAGATTTTCTTTGCAACTTTTGCATTACTATTCCCTAAGGAAATTGAACTTACCAAACTTTTTTCTTCATTCTCGTTATGAGAAGCTTGGGAGAAAAGGGATTGAACTCCAGGAATAGTGATAAAAATATCATGAGCAAGCCCATAATAAAAGACGGTATTTAAAAATCCAAAAATAAAAGTAGAGTAAAGTAATTTTTCACTTATTGCTAGTTCAGAGAATAATCCATATGAAAATATGGCAATACAAAGTGCTAAAGTTGTCCAGAACACATATATTAACTTTATTTTAATAATGTCTCGAATATATAATACTAATAACACAAAAACAAATATGGAGATATTATATATTGAACTACTTCCAATTAAGCTTCTAAAGCCTTCTTCAATAAATCCTGCTAGTGATATTTTTAAGAATAATTTTACTATATTTTTAATCT
>CAYPTZ010001133.1:0-1517 GCA_964413395.1 uncultured archaeon
ATATTATTGAAGCTAGTAATGGTAAAGAAGGAATTTCAATAGCCATTGGCAATTTACCCGATCTGATTGTAAGTGATGTAATGATGCCTGAAGTCGATGGTTTTGAGTTGTGCCAGCAGCTAAAAACCAATTTAAAAACTTCACATATACCCATCATTCTTCTTACCGCCCGAATGTCGGAACAGAAGAAAATGGAAGGTTTTGAAACAGGAGCTGATGATTATATCACCAAACCTTTCAGTTTCGAAATGCTGGAGTCGAGAATGAATAACTTGATCGAACAACGTGAACGAATCAGAAATACTTTTCAGAAATATTTTAAAATTGAACCAGGTGAGATAGGAATTACATCGCTCGACGAAAAATTAATTGCCAAGGCTTTGAAGCTGGTTGAGGAAAATATGGAAAACCCTGAATTTTCAGTCGAAAAACTGAGTAGGGAATTAGGGATGAGCCGTGTTCATTTGTACAAGAAACTGACTGCATTAACTGGTAAAACTCCTATTGAATTCATTCGTATCATGCGGTTAAAAAGAGCTGCCCAACTATTAGGTAAAAGTCAGCTTACCGTATCGGAAATTGCATACGAAGTAGGATTTAATGATCCACGCTATTTTTCCAGGTATTTCAAAACTGAGTTCGGGGTTTTGCCATCTCAATATGTAAACAGTAAAAAGACGGATTAATAATAATAAATTTTCTCGACTGTAAATTTATATCTTCAAATTATTTCTGTAATAAAATGAAGTATGTTGCCATCCTATGTAGTTATCATTTAACACCTTAATCATTTACATTTTCTTCCACACTGGAATCATAAAAATACCTTTATTTACATCTTTCTATACAAAAATGCAATGATCAGAAATCTGTTATTTAAAATCAATAAGTCAGAATACAAATGTTTATTTAAAGCCATACTGTTATTTGAGGTTTTGCTAATGTTTATCATTGCCGGGGGGATTATACTTATTGTCATAGTTTTATAAATAAATGCCCCTCTCGTTAAACTTTAACACATACTTGTTTCGAACTCTCGAATTATGTACATAGAAATTCATTCTGATAAAGTGGCATTTACGGTTAAGTAGATTCCTGTTATTATAATTAGGTGTTAACAAAAGAGACAGATTCTAGCAACAAACATGTCCTGAATTATATAGATAAATAAGTATTTTCGTATAGGTATGTTTAATAGAATACTTGCCATTACCATACATTTTTTTCTGATCGGAATCTAATAAACATGACAATATCGTGAACAGAAAAAAATTCATAACTTAATAGGATGATATACTTTTTAACCAGACAAAGTACACTCTCAGGATTCATATTATTATTGAATCAACATGTACTGGCAAAGAATTAGAAATGAAAAACTGATGGCATATAACTAAATATTGCTTTTATGAAACCCACATGATACCTTGATTATAGACAAATAAGATTATCATGTGAGTTCCATATAACCTTTAATAAATTAAAAAATAAACGTATGAATAAAATCACTTCACTTT
>CAYPTZ010001134.1:0-1510 GCA_964413395.1 uncultured archaeon
ATCTGGAATTTTTTTGAGCTGATTTCCTAATATTAATTCTTTAAGATTTTGTAAATTTCCAAAAGATTCTGGTAGTTCTTTAATTTGTGACCCCGATAATGTTAGTTTTTTGAGATCTGTTAAATCACCAAAATTTTCTGGGAGTTTTTCAGCTTTAATATGTTCTAATTTTAAAGAAACTACTTTATCTCCTTCGAGTGTGAAACAATAAGATGATACATCTTCTTCCGCTGTATTTCGAATTGGTTTTCCCAATCCAGAACTATTACTAATTTCATCTAATACTTTTTTTTGTTCTGAAAGTATATTGGACATAATTGTAAAATATTAATATTTCCTTTAAAAACCTTTTCGATTCCAGTATATATTAAAATTGTTTATAATACTCACAAGATATTATATGATTAACATAGAATTCGATCTAGAAATACAGATAGAGTAAAAAAAAATAAAAATTGTAATTATTAATGATAAGAATTAAAAACGAATTCTGCATGTTAATTTGTAACTTCTGAAATAATATTTTGCCTATTTAAAACATTATTCCCATAATCATCATCATCAGTATCACTATTATCATCATTATTTTTAATATTAACCTTTGAATTTGCATCTGATTGAATTCGCTTTAACTTTATATTAAATCTATAGAATTTGATTAATTCTATTATTATACCAAATCCAAATGACAATAATGATACTATTGAAAATTGCGATATAATTCCAAACTCTAATCCAAAATATATAGTAAATACATAGAAAATCATTTGAGAAAAAAATACCCATCTAGTAGATTTAGCGATAATTGATAATATTTTTGCTGATGTGATCCCTTTATTTGTTAAAAATGGGTTGAGATAAATTATTGGACAATAGAGTAATATTAAAAGAAAAGTATGAATACTAAAGAAACCATAATTGTTATCTGGAATTTTAGTATAAAGATAGGCAAATAACCCTGATATAAAGGATAATATCAAATATATGTTGATTTTTTTTTTTTTTTCAATGTCCCAGTTTCTAAATTTTTCACTTACAAGCCCAAATATGTATCCTAATGAAAAAAAACTAAAATACAAAATTATTGAATAACGTCGACTAATACTAGCCCATCTGTATTGTAAAAAAGTATTTGAAATATATTTTCCACTTGTTAATAAATAATCACAATACAACCCTAAAAAAAGAAATAGAAATACAGTAGGAATCATCAATTTATTACAGGAAATTTTGCCCCATTTTTGCTCAATTTTTTTGAATAATTTAAATAGAATTCCAAAAAGGATTCCTAAAACAATATATAAGTATACATAATAAAATTGGACAATTGCTAAATGAACACCAGGAAATGATTGTAGAATAAATAAAATATATCTAAAAAAATCAAAAATTATTGAATTTATTTGCAAATCATTAAAAAAAAACATAGTTATTGTCGCAATTAATGTAAATATTAGAAATTCTGAATAGAATTGAAGTAATTTTTTAAAATGATTTCCCTTTTTAAGAG
>CAYPTZ010001135.1:0-1509 GCA_964413395.1 uncultured archaeon
AAACTATTGCTTTTGAATCTGCTGTGGGTGCAAGTTGGAGTGGCGTCAGATCGGCAGTATGCTTTAAACATTTAGGAATGAATCTAATCTCAGATGCACTTCATACAGTAATGTACTCAGGATTATCAGGGAAGAAAAACACTGGATTAATAATAATTTGTGGAGGTGATCCTGACATTATATCTTCAACAAATGCCCAAGATATCAGATTATTCTCTTTTCATTCTAAATTACCAATTTTGGAACCATCTACCCTACAAGAATGTAAAGATTTTGTACAATTGGCATTTGAAATTTCAGAAAAAATACAATTACCAGTAATGATATATACCCCTACAAATCTCAATCATTCTTCAGGTATAGTCAAATTTGGTAATAAAATTTCTCAAGAATTAAATATCGACAATAGAATTTTTAATAAAAACCAATTAAAATATATTAATGCAATACATTGGGCAAAAAATAATCAAATAAAATTAAATAAAATTATTTCAAATTTAGAAAATGAAGAAATAATTCTTAATTCAAAAAATATTTACTCAATTGAAGGAACCATTCAAGATTCAACAATTAATCAAATAACTCTTAGCAAAAATTTAGAAAATGTAGAAAAAATAAAAATTGGTTTTATATCAAGTGGTATTTCTTGGATATATACTAATGAATTATGTCAGTATTTAGGAAAAGATATCTTTCGATTAAGATTTTTACTAACGTACCCAATAAACCATAAAATTGTTACAAAATTTATCAATAACTTGAAACCTGATCTCATTTTTATCATTGAAGAACAAGAATCTTTTCTAGAACTTCAGATTAAAAATATATTATATAATAATAAAATTCAAATTCCAATTTTTGGAAAAAATATTTTTTCAAATATTGGATCTTTATCACCAAACATAATTTTAAATTCAATAATTTTAGCATCATTTAATTATCATATTTTAAAAAACTTTCAACAATATAATTCACTATTAAAAAAGATTCCAATAGAAATTATCAAAATTCAAGAAAAACTTCCAGTAAGAGAACCAACTTTTTGTCCCGGTTGCTCTCACCGAAATGTTTTTTATGCTTTGAGAAAAGCTGTGGACTATTATCAAAAAACCACTGGTATAGAAGCCATCTTTGGAGGAGATATTGGTTGTTATACACTTAGTATGTCAAAACCTTTTGAGACCATTGATTGGTTAATATGTATGGGTGCAGGTGTCGGAATATCAAATGGAGTGGCACAATTAGTTAATCCAAAAAATCAACATGTTATCGCATTAATTGGTGATAGCACTCTTTTTCATTCAGGAATACCAGGTATCCAGAATATGGTAAAAAATGATATTAATTGCTTAATCATTATATTAGACAATCAACTATCAGCGATGACAGGCCATCAGGCATCACCCTCAACTTATAATTCAAATATAGAAAATAAATATAACACTAATCTAAAAAATATCTCGATTCTAAATTTTTTAAAATCCCTAGGAACTTATCCAATTCAAATAT
>CAYPTZ010001136.1:0-1509 GCA_964413395.1 uncultured archaeon
AAGTATCCGGTAAAACACCCTTAATGTATGCTTCAATTTTGGGAAATTTATTTAGAGAGAATTATCGAAAAAATCGTACTTTAGTTATATTAAATGGTAAATTGAATAAAGAATTAAAAGTAATTATTGGAGAATTAGGAATTGAATATATCACAGTATCTGATACCTCTTTAATACGATTGTTCCGATCTTCTAAAGACTATATCTCAAAAGTTGGAGTAGATGAAGGAAGTGCAATATATTTAAAGGAGCATTGGTATGTTGTTCCTTTCAATTCCACACAAGGAACTCAAAAATCAATAAAATTTAGCAAGGTGAATATTCCAGATGATAAATTTCAAAATGTGGTAGGGATTTGTTTTAAATTAACAAAATATCATATTGGATATTCCGATAATTCTATAAAATTACCCTTTCCAATCCATTTTGGTCAAAAAACAATCAAGAAACTTCGTGAAATTGATGAAAAATTGATTGAATTTGATTATCCTTTATATCTCTAAAAAGAATCCTTCGATGTCATTATCTTTCATATTTTCCTATATTTGCTTCTAATTCAGACAGACAAGTATGAATATATTTAATTTTCTTATCTAGGTAGAAAATGGTGTTATCTTTAGTGATTCTTATATCAGGATATTCTTTATTCGCCCTTTTTTCTTTTTCTTGTTATAAAAAATACATCTATACGTCATATACATTCACAAAGTTTCAGGAGATCTACTGAATCTAAAATATTGCAAAAATAAAATATTCCAAATTGGAAAATAAAAAAGAAAAATGTTCAAATTATGTGAGGAATAAAAAAAATTATTTTCGCTTCTTTATCACCATTACTAAACCAAGAAACGCAACAGTGCCTACAATCCCACCCCCAATGATAAATTCGAGTGGTAATTCTTCTTCTCCTCCATTAGGGTGCGTAGTGCCGTCTGTAGGAGTGATTGTGGTTGGATCAGGATCAGTTGGGAAATCTAAGGGATCGTTTGGATCAGTCGCCGCAGCTAATTCGATATCATCATTATATGTGTCTCCATCAGAGTCTGGATTTGTTGCGTTCGTGAAATGTGTAAACAGTTCATCGTAATCATTCAAAGTATCTCCATCAGTATCAGTTGCTGAGGCGTTAGTGAAATGAACAATTAATTCATCATAATCATTTAAATTATCTCCGTCCGTATCAGGATTTGTGGCATTGGTCAAATAAACCAAAATTTCATCTCCATCCTCCAAGAGATCTCCATCCGTATCATTGGAATTTGGATTGGTACCATAAGTGGCCTCAAACCCGTCGAGAAGTAAATCCTCATCCGTATCATTATTCTCAGGATCTGTCCAATAAATCGCTAATTCATAATATAATCCCAACTCATCCAAATCCCCATCATAATTTCCATCCACTATATTACCTGTCCATGTGTTATCTGTGCCCGTATCGACGTATTGCGCCGAGGTCAGGTCAATACTATTATTTAAAATCAGATTTCCGATAAATTGACTGTTATTCAC
>CAYPTZ010001137.1:0-1509 GCA_964413395.1 uncultured archaeon
CTAAAGTACCGATAAGTTTTACATTGTTTTCTTCGAGTTTAAAAATTTTTTTAGTAATGTAACTTTCAGATTCATTTAAATCGCTCTTATAACTAAATTCAACAACTATTTTCAATAATTTAGAGTTAATGGCACCCAACATCATCTTATTTTTTGTATCCTTAATAATAATGGATGATTTTAATGTTTGAACATCGCCTTTGAATAATTTTTGTGATTCTGGCATTTTTATAATTGTATTTTCATATACATGGTCATTATCATCTAAAAAGAATTTTAATTCATTAGATGTTGGAGGTTTATATTCTTCGGAATAATATTGATGTTTTATTGAAACTTCATTTAAAGGGGCGGAACCATTGTTTTCTATCTTGACTGAAGCATAAACTTCTGTTTCCTTAAAGGTTGGAACTTGAAGGAGATCTTCTAATCCCTCTCTTACTGCTCCGGGTTCTAACTCTGAAAGACTATAAATAACATCACTCGTGATACTTGCGATTGATAGTTCAACATCAGTAATAGCGATACTACCATTTACAATTGTCATGAAGTTAGGTACTACTCGAAATTCTAATTTTTTCCTAAAACTTGGATAATCTTCCGACTCGATCGTCCATCGATTAGAATGGAATTGTGCTCCTGCAGGTAATCGAGGAACATCACTAGGATCGATATCGACGAGTTTCGTAGATTTATCTTCAGGAGAATATACATCTGCATTGAAAAGTTTTACGATGAACTCGGAACTATTCTCAAAAACCAACTTACAATCCCATACTTCTGGTTCTTCGTCTCTTTCAATGATATCAACATAAAATTTATTTCGAGTATAGGCATCAAATTTATCTATATCTAAACCACCTGAAAAGGATGAAGATGCCTCAAAAGTAACTTCTATTTTTCCCGTTTTGACTGCTTCTATAGTGTTAACAGTAATAGTGGAGGTAAATGTCAATAATTCCGTAGTATTTGAATCCATTTTATCAATTGACCAAATAACTTCATCACCAGATCGTTCAGCTCTTCCTACAGTGGTATCTTTAATAGTAACATTTGAAAATTCACTTGGTATGGTTTTAATAACTCTGACGTTTGTTATAGGTTTTTCAAATAGACTTCTCATTGCGATTGCAAATGTTACAGTGTTCTCTTTATCAATTGAAATTCCATATGATTCTAATCCTTCAACACCACCCTCATATTCTTCTTCCTCTTCCTCTTCGTCCTTGTATTCATCTGCTTCTTCAATTTTGGTGGTACTAGCAGTTTGACCCTGTAATTTTAATAAATCTGACTCAATATCACGGATATTTAATATATCTTCAGCATTTGATAATGTATTAATAAACTCCTTCACTATAAGAAGGTTTTTAGCTTCTCCAGCTATTTTAAAATCCCGGGTATCAATATTATTATCTTCATCTGTGCCTAACTCTCTTATCTTTATTTGATCAGATTTAAGATCAGTTTCACCAATATTTTTGAGAGTAATATCTATATCCCAAATTC
>CAYPTZ010001138.1:0-1508 GCA_964413395.1 uncultured archaeon
TAAAAAAAATAAGCATCTTTAATCAAAATTAGATTTTAGATAATTTTTTATTGATTTTTTTTCTCTATCTATTAATTTATTAAAAGCAATTCGATTTTTAAAGGCATTACTTTTCATTGTTTTAAGATCAATTTCATCATTTTCAATTGAGTTAAAAATTTGCATAAGATCACCATATTCCTTAAATTTTATTAACTGGCTGTCGAATCCCATAAGAATATTTTGATGGTATGGGATTATTGCAGGTTTATCATATTTATATAATAAATAAGATATACCAGTTATTTTTGTGATACCATATATTTCAACTCGATCTTTAGGACTGTAAAATACTTTACTATTTGAAAGAATTAAATCTGTTTTTTCTATAATTTGAAAGAATTCATTGGTAGGAATGTATTCTTTGCCATAAAATATAGCATCTTTTGAAATTAAGTTTATCTCATTGATAAAGTCTAAAATTATTTTCTTTTTTTCAATATTTTTTTCATTTTTAATTGATCCTAAAAATTTAATTCTAATTCTCGAATTTGGGAAATTGGAATAGAATTTTTTCAGAATTGTTAATAATTTAATATATTCTCGCCTTTCCTCAGTAATCATACCAGGAATAGCTATTTGTATGAGATCTTGTTTGGCTAAAATTTCTTTTTTAGATGGAATTATTTCATTTTTATAATTTTCTTCGCCAGGAAAGAAAAATACATGCTTATTTTTTACTAATTCTTCTAAATATTTCTTAACAATTGGTGACTCCACAAGATATGAATCAAATTGCTTGAAAAATCGATTCTTAAAGAAAATGTCAAAAATATAATATAATTTATTTTTCATTAAGAAAAATTTATTAACATTATGAATTATTCCTATTTTTACTGGATTTTTAAATCTAATGTTAAAAGTTTTGATAAAACCCCCAAAATATTCATCCAAAATCAAAATATCAAATTTTCTTATGAATTTTTTGTTTTTTTTTAATAATTTATTGATTTTTAATTTTTCAGAATAAACATTTACCTTATTTTCATCAATATCTTCTCCAATTTCATTAAGAATAACTGGACTTGTTAAAAAGGTAATTGAATTAAAAATCGATATTAGAAATTTAATTAATCCAAGATAAAATTTGTGATGGTTTGGAATTGAACCAATTAATATTACTTTTTTGAAAATATCCTTGTTCCCTTCAACTTCCATAGTTATAATGAAAAATTAAATCTAATTAATATTTTTGGAATTTATTTTTAAAAATTTGATTCCAAAAGTCTTTTTTATTATCAACTTAGAATGATTTCAAGGTTTTTATTTTTAACTAAAATGATTAATCTCTTTCTTTACATGAAATGTGAATACAAACCATTTATATTTATATATTGATAAATAAAAAATTTAGAAATTGTATTAATCCTAAAATTTGAACATTATTGAATTTAATAATTCTTTCTCTCCAATAATGAATTTATAATTATTGTATTAAAATTTTTGAGAAGTTAACTTTTCCATAAATT
>CAYPTZ010001139.1:0-1507 GCA_964413395.1 uncultured archaeon
CAACAACCAACCAACTTTTCGTATGTTGTATCCATTGTTTTCCCGACAAATCATTAAGACTGTTGCGTTCAGAATGATTTCCCTTATCAGTAATTAATAAATCAATGAGCTTTAAGTCAGCGGCGATTTTACGAAATTTTTTAGCAGACTCGGCTAAAGATACATTATTAAAATCGTCAATAGCAGCATGTAAAGTCGCTTCTATCCTGAGCTTTTTTTGGGATAAAATTTCAGAATAGGTGGGAATTAAGAATTTTTCCAGTATTTCCTCTTCTGAAAGATTTTTTTTGGGATCGAGTAAGTCAGACAAATTTATTTAGCACCGGATTTGACTTTCTTTTTTAGTTTCACAAGGGTTTCAAAAGCTTCAACCGGGGTCATTTTTTCTAAATCTAGGGAGCGGAGTAAAAGCACTAATTCAGAATCATCATATCGTTTGATGGGAAATAAACTGGTTTGAATTTTTTTTTTGGTTTTTGGTAGAATAATAGGCTTTACTTGAGGGAGTGCGACTTGTTTTTTTGGAGTGGGAGTCTCTTCTCGTGAATTCAACCCCAAAGCAGTTAATTCAGCTAAATCCTGAGCTTCTTCCATTAAGAAAAAGGCTCGTTCGATAACTCGAGCAGGTAATCCAGCCATTTCGGCTACATGAATCCCATAACTTTTATCCGTCCCGCCATCAGTGAGTTGCCGTAAAAAGACTAATTTGCGGGTATCCGTTTTTTCAATAATTTTAAAATGATAATTATGAATCCTTGGCATTTGTAAATTAATAAGTTGATGAAAATGCGTTGAAAATAAGGTTTTAACTTGAAAATCGTGTAAATATTCGAGAACGGCTTGGGCAATGGATTCACCATCTAAAGTCCCAGTGCCTCGTCCTAGTTCATCTATGATAATTAAACTTCGTTCTGTGGAATAATTCAAGATTTGGGCCATTTCATTCATTTCAAGCATAAAAGTACTCTGTCCACGGGATAGATCATCAGAAGCTCCGATACGAGTAAAAATACGATCTACGATGCCAATTTCTGCTGAATCACAGGGAATATAACTACCAATTTGACCCATCAATACCAATAAGGCGTTTTGGCGTAAATAAGTTGATTTTCCACTCCAATTAGGGCCAGTAATAATTAGTATTTGCTCTTGGTCGGTGTCCATTAAATTATCATTGGGAACAAATTGTTCAGATGTATTGATTTGCTCGACAACAGGGTGTCTTCCACCCTTAATCAAAATTTTTTTATGAGTCTCAATTTTTGGTTTAGTATAGGTAAAATTTTGGGCATTTTCGGCAAAATTACTCAACACATCTAAATTGGCAATAATATCAGCATTAAGTTGGATCGCTAAAGTGTCTTCTTTGACCCGTTCACGAATTTCTTGGAATAAGGAATATTCCAAATCTTTCACATTTTCATCAGCAGAAAGAATTTTTTCTTCCATCTCTTTTAATCGATTGGTCTCATACCGGATACCATTTTTAATGCTTTGCCTTTGAATA
>CAYPTZ010001140.1:0-1505 GCA_964413395.1 uncultured archaeon
GATTCTCTTCATTAAATGCAGGGATGATTATAAAAACTTTCATTGATATCGTTAGTTGTATCTCCAAATGTAAATAATTTCAAACATAATTAAAATAGACAACATACCAAATTCATCATGATTTTGTTTACTAATATTATGATATACACTAAAAAGGAACTTTCGTCAATTATAAACGTATATTCATCAAAACTACTAACAATTATATTTTATGGCAATTAAAGTGAGATGGCAATTTACTGGGCTAATACTGTTGGCATTTCTTCCCATATTTGGTCAAGAAATTTTTCCCGGTGCAGAAGGGTTTGGCAGTAATTCAAGAGGAGCATATTCAGGCTCTTCTACTCCAAGTATTTTAGTTGTAAATTCATACGAAGATACCGAATCAGGAAATTTAACATCAGGAAGAGGAACACTTAGGTGGTGTTTATCACAAAATTTTCCCAGGATTATTCTTTTTGAAGTAGGCGGAACGTTTGAACTTTCTGATGCAATTAAAGTCCGTAATCCATTTGTTTCGCTCTATGGTCAATCAGTTCCATCACCAGGTGTATTAATTATAGGCACTGGGCTGGATATTAGAACACATGATGTATTAATTCAGCATATAACAATTAGGCCAGGAGATAATCCAGCAGGCCCCACTCCAGGTGGTCGCGATGGTTTAGAAATTCGTAGAAGTGCATTTAACGTGGTAATCGACCACTGTTCATTTCAATGGGCAATTGATGAAAACTTATCAACTTGGGCTGATGGAGAGCACATCATGAATATAACATTTAGTAATTGCATTATTGCGGAGGGGTTAAACTATAATATACATAATGAAGGTCACCATTCAAAAGGTATTCTAATAGGAACTAGCTCTGATTCAATTAGTATTATTAAAAATTTTATTGGTCATAATTATGATAGAAATCCATATATACAAGGTGGAACCTCAACAGAAGTAATAAATAACCTAGTTTACAATGGCATGGATGCAATATTGTTTCACGATTGGGCTGATCGCCCAACTTATTCCTCAGTCATAAATAATCAGGTTCATAAAGGATATGACTACACTAAATCATATCCAATAAGAATAATTAATATATCTGGAAGTTCTCAATTTTATCTTTCTGGAAATACTGATTATTCAGATGACTGGCCCTATATAGATGACCGTTATGATTGGGAATCAAGCACTCGTGTTGATTATCCAATAATTAATTCTGGTACTGTTAATACACTTGATCGAGAATATGTTGATGATTATGTCCTCAATAATGCTGGTGCACATCCCTGGAATCGTGATACAGTTGATACCCGTATACTTAATTCATATAGTACTTTTTCAGGAAGAGTGCCTGACTGTGTCGACGGAGAAGAGATTGTTTTCCCATCAGATGCAGTCGCATCAGCAAGTTTAAATACAATAACCCTTTCAAGTAATGACTACATAAACAACACAGAGGGAGACTCTTTTACCAGAAAATATGTTGAGATCCTGAGCGGTACAGGTA
>CAYPTZ010001141.1:0-1504 GCA_964413395.1 uncultured archaeon
TTTTCCATTCATAAACACGGAAAAAAAAACATTGATGTCCTTACAGATTTTACTTTCATCGAATGAATTTCCGGCTCTTTTTTCAAAAGGAATTCGGAGACGTTTAAGTAAAGGCAGAAAAGCATTAATTTGGTTTTTAGTTCGGGCTAAGATGGCTTGTTCATGCAGGGGAACCCCTTGAGCTCGATGTTCTAAAATTTTGGATAAAATATAAGCCATTTCATGAGTTTTATCTAAGCACTCTATATGGTTAGGAAGATTTCCTCTTTTGCACATTCCTGATGTTAGTCTATTATATTTTTCGGAGAACATGGTTTTGCCGTTTTGCATAAACCCATTTGCATAATCCAAAATTTCTTGGCTAGATCGGTAATTCTCGACTAGTGGAATCAGTGTTGTATCATGAAAATCTTCAAATGCAATCATCAAGGTTGGATTCGATCCCCGAAATCGGTATATACTTTGAAATGGGTCCCCTACAATATTATAATTTTGCACATATGCGCTTAATTCTTCACAAATGGTGTACTGTAAATAATTTACATCCTGAAATTCATCCACAAATAGATATTGGATTTTTTCTAATTCTTTATCTAATATTTTCTCTCTTAATAATTGTAAAAATAAAATTTGCATATCTTGAAAATCAATATAGAAATGCGTCTTTTTATAATGTTCAAATTTGCAAAAAATTCCTGCTAGTAATGAATAGATTCTTTGATTATTTTCTTCCAATGCTGTTTTTTCTTGAATATACCATTTTATCCCTTCTAATAAATTAAAATTTTCACAATATTTGGAAGAAATACGAATATCATTATATACCTTATATAAGGAACCTCCTTCATAAATTTCCAAATTCTTTAAATCTCGTATTTTTTGATCCAAATTATTGTTCTTAGATTTTTTCCACAAATCACGCATTTCCTTTTTTATAAGTTTAAAGAAGGATTTGGTTTTATAAGCTGAAAGAAGGGATACCTCTTTTGGAAAATGAAAATGATCTAAATGGGCTTTGACGTAGCCATAAAAAACAGAATGAAAGGTTCCAGCAATAATTGAATTTCCTTTATCTCCTGCATAGTCCTCAACCCGATCTTTCATATTATGAGCAGAATTATTCGTAAAAGTCAATAACATGATTGATTTCGGATCAATCCCATCATTAATAAAACGAGCAATCCTTCCACAAATTGTTTTGGTTTTTCCCGTACCTGCCCCAGCATCGATTTTTATTGTACTGGGAGGACAATCGATTACTTTTTTTTGATTTTCATTTGGAGGAGGAATTGGAGGGATTATTGAGGTCATTTTGGCTAGTATCCAGATTTTTTCAACAATTATTGAATTGGTACATTATTATTTTTTGCTTAGATATTTGCTTTCAACTTAGTTTTTTTTTTTGAAATATCAAAATTAACTTATGGAATTATTGCTTAATGCGCTTAAAAATTCTAAGCGATTCGTATCGGTCCACGATTCTACTTTCATAACCGATATTTTC
>CAYPTZ010001142.1:0-1503 GCA_964413395.1 uncultured archaeon
TAAAATTTTTCTCCTTGTACTTTACTTTAATCTTTCTGGCAGGCGTTATTATTAGAATTCCAGCATGGGCTTCCTGATGGTGTTTCATGCACAATATAATGAGATTGTCGCGCTCATCTGCCCCTCCTTGGGCGAGAGGCACCATATGATGAGCCTGCACATGAACTCTTCTCTGGTGAGCCTGTAATCGAGTACAGACTTGACATTTAAATGCCTGTTTCGATTTCACCAAAAATGCTAATAAATTATTTCGTTTCACTCCCACCGGCATTTTCCTGTGATTTTCCTCTTCGATCATTTTTTCCATATTATATCCTTTTTCCTTATAGTTTTCAATAATGGTGACAAATCTCTCTTTCTGTAAATCATGGATTGCTTGATCTAAATCAAATTGTTTCCCAAGAAAGCGATTCTGTTGATGCGGAAATACCTGTCGTAATCTCGCGAGGAGATACACATCATTCTGCTTTATTTTTACTTTAAACAGTCTTTTCTTAAAAATTGCCGATAAGACCGATCGTGGCGTTAGAGGTTCTAATCCCATGTCCTGCCATGCTTCCAATACTCGAAATAGCTCATATTGATCGCTGATGCGAAATTTAAGACGCCCTCTCGCATTAAGCACCATGTTCGATAATGCCCCATCTGCCGAACGCTCAATCAAATGTTTGAGGGCGGGATTTAAGTAGAATATCCGCTTTAATACTGGAATAATGGGAGGAAAGTCTTCAGAATAGGGTCCCTGTGCCACTTTAAAGCAAAATTCAAGGAAAAAGAGAATGCGTTGATCTGCCCCTTGTATTTTCCGAAGGGGGCCGAAAATAACTTCAAGGGGCTCTAAAAGATCTGCTTGTGCAAATTTTTCGTTTTTATTTTTTAGTATATTTAAAATATCGCTCATTTCCGCAACTTTATCTTCCCAAGAAATTTTTTGCGAGGTTTGTTTCGACCCTTTGATTTCATTCATGCTTAAGTCAATTCCTTTAAATAATTTTAATTTACTTCACTTTACCTAAAACTTGCTTCGATTTTTTATATTGTCTCATTCATCCGATTCTTTTTTAGAGGACTCCACTTCTCATAAAAAGAAATATACATATAAGTTTTTTTTTTGAACCCCATCCAAATTTATTACTAGAAAAAAATTTTTTCTTTATTTGATTCAAACTGTTGATAAGATCACTGTTCATTTTGATTTTTACAGAAAAATATACAAAAAATTTTATTTCATGTTTAATTTTGAAACTCAATATAAATTTAGTAAATGAAATTTACTAAGTGAAAATTAAGTGAAAAAAAATGCCAGTTACAGACCCCTACTTACGCAGAGTGGCAGATCATTACCATTTATACGTGTACTTATGCAGGAAGTGTGGAGCACACAATCCATTTCGAGCGAAAAAATGTCGAAAATGTCATAGCAAAGATTTACGTGCGAAACGCAGAGAGAAGAAGTAACATAATTAACGAGATGAAAAGAATATGCCAAAAGAAATAACGGAT
>CAYPTZ010001143.1:0-1503 GCA_964413395.1 uncultured archaeon
TGAATCCGACCATTAACCACAGGTGACGGTCTGAGAAGATGCAGAGCATCTTGAAGGCGAGATAAACATGGAGAACTATGATTATTTCTTGCATTTTCAAGTATGATGCTATGAATCATTTCTTGTATTTCATTACATCGACGATAGAAATCAACAACAGGTAAGGAAAACGGATAAGCGATACCATTTCCATCTTTTTTATATGCCAACAGATGCTCCAAGAACTCAATTGCTTGATCCCGTTCCAAAGAAAACTTTCGTTTCGTACATTGCTTACGAATGCTCCTTAGCTTCTTTATCACACCTGTTCGATATACCCTGCCTCGGAATCGTGGGTAAAGAGTGTCAAAAAGACGAAGGCCGACAGCACGAAGAAAATGAAAATGACATGTGATAACATACACATCAACAAATATTTCATTTATCGCGGCTTCAATTCCTTTCCCCATATCTCGAACCAAGGCAATAGGATTTCCAAAATACAGTTGAATCATTTGCAAATATGGCAGTACATAATCTGTAGCTTCTGTAGGAATAGATGCAGCAAGTAATCGTATCCCACTCCAACCATCTTTTATCAACAATGTCCCCGGAGTTCCCTTTGTAGTTGTAGCATCAACGTGACCAATATATCCTCCTTGTTTTTCAAAGATCAATGCAAGATCAGATATAGACTCCAAATGCACCGCCACGACATAATAAAGAAAACGCAGGCATAAATGCTCCAAAGTTCTTGGAGGAATAACAACACCCTTCCTCAGAAAAAAACTATTAATTTCACTGATCTGTTTATGCTCCAAAAAACGTAACCTTCCAACTTCAACAAGAACATCAAAACCATAAATGCTCTTTTTCGGTGTCACTCTTGTTTGAGGATAAAACACTATATCCGTATGTACCGGGCACTGTTTCGTAACAGTGATAAGCCTCTTTGATCCAACTGCAGTCTTAATAGTTCTTGTATGCATATTACGAACGGTAAGACGATGTGAACATTGTGGACAAAACTTTTCATCAGGAATAAGATAAACATCTTTCGTATCACTTGATAACGATAAAGCAACTCCCGAGGGGGGGATTAAAAACCAGATGAACCTCCTTCAACTCATCCAAAGGCACAGGTATCCCAATCTCTTCTAATCTTTCTTTCACAAGTGATGGAGTGGAATCCTTTTCAAAAAGAATCTGAGAAACCTGCTGAGCCTTCTCACGATCAATATCAAAACGGTTTTGATAAGGTGTCGTTCCAAGATAACGAATGACTTTTTGCTTTACTTTTCCATTCTGCCATTTATTCTCAACTTCATAATAATAATCCTTTTTTTCCCCAGATGCAAGTTTCCTTGATTTCTTACGAACAAATGACATAGTGCCTATAATGGGCACTATGTTTATATATCTATTGGTGCTAATGATAAATGTTGGAAAATAGGCACTAGACAACGCCTGTTGGCAGTAATAGCAATAATGATTTTCGTGCTGTACGACAAAAGGAAAAAATGA
>CAYPTZ010001144.1:0-1500 GCA_964413395.1 uncultured archaeon
CCCCATACATCCCATCCCTTATAACTCTCATCTTCAAACAATCTGTCTTTCGGTGGTCTGGCAAATAATTCGATGCGGGGCAAGTCGCCGATTAATTTAACTATTCTATCTCTTACTTCTCTGGGTTTCTCACTATGTCTTTTTAACTCACTTATAACTATTTGATATATTCCCTTGTTTATTCTTTTAGGTTTTCCCTTTGTTCCCAATAAACATATTTCCGCATTAGAACGAGTCCAATAACCTAAACCACAAACCGGCTTTCCGTTTGAATATATTTTTACCCAAGTAAAAGCTACTGTCTTATATGTAAAACCCCATTCTTCCATTACTTTAAATGCTTCTCGTAAATTTGGATAAGTAGCCCACAAAAACAAAACACAATCTTTATCCGCTATATCATTTACCGGTAAAGCACAAATATCTTTTAACTCCATTGTTTGATAATGTGCAGAAGCTGATTTATGACCTCCTTTGGCTGTCCATACTTTATAGCTCCAAGGGGGATCGCTTAATATTATGTTATATTTCTTATTCGGGAATGGGATCATATCTTCTCCTACAGTGGGTTATACATTTCCAATCTTTCTTTCAGTCTATTCAAATCTTTTTCAGTCCATCTATCAAAGTTTGCATTACATTCCATTGCTTCGGCGAATTTTGTATCATCTTCCAGGTGTTGGTCTTTTCTTAAAGCCTTAATCTTTTCAAGAAGTAAATCTTTAGCTAATGAAGCATCGTCTTTTGGATCTCTTTTTTCTATAGGTTGCCTTTCGGTCACAAATGGGTTTCCTTCTTTATCTTTTGCTACTATTTCTCTCTTGGCTCTTTCTCCTACTTCTTCATCTTTTCCAAACCAATATGAGATATATTTACTAGCGTTGTCTTTTGTAAGAGTGACCAAATCACCTATATTTTTTATTTCTTTTTCTGTGATGTATTTTGACTTGATTATCTTCTCTACCATATCTTTTTGGGCTTGAGAAGCTTGATTTGCAATTTCTTGAGCTTTAGCTATGCGTTCTTTTTTAGTTTCTTCTACTGCTGTACCACCAAACTCTTTTGTTATGTCTTCACTTGTTATTAATCCATTGTAAATAAAATCAACATCTTCCTGAGCATATTTGAAGCGTTCTTCCAATTTCACTAAATTTGTCCCTACATAATCTGCTATGTTTTTAAGTGCTGATTCACGAGCCATTCTTAGGTCTTTATCTTCCCAGACTTTATCCATGTCTTTTTCTTGTTTCACCGGTTGGGTATTTGGTTGGCTAATAGGTTTCTCTTGCGAAACATCTTCCACCTTTTTAATCTCATCTATTACGTTTCCATTGAGAGATACATTCTGCTTGTCATTTTTTACGTAATGGCTTACTTTACCTTTGACTTGAATATATTCCCCTCCCTGATATTTTGCTTCTTCGTTTTCAATATTAATATTGGAACCCATGTCGCCTGTATCATCTTTAAGAACAATAAATTGACTCCAACCATACTGAC
>CAYPTZ010001145.1:0-1500 GCA_964413395.1 uncultured archaeon
TTTTACTTGAAATAATAAATTATCACTATATTATGATTATGCTAAAAGAACTAGGTCGCTAAAATGTGAATGAATTATGCTAAATCTAAAAAAATATAACCATAAAATAAAAACAATCTGTTCTGAATTAAATTTAAAAAAACTGGATATATTTGGTTCGGCTATAACAGATAATTTCAATTTAAATAGTGATATTGATATTATTGTAGAATTTAATGATAATGAAAATGAAAATTTATTTGATAAATATTTTGAGTTAAAATTTAAACTGGAAAATTTATTCAAGAGAAAAGTAGATATCGTAATTGAAAAGTCTCTAAAAAATCCTTTTTTTAAGCAAAGTTTGGAACAAACAAGAAGGAACCTTTATGTTGCTTGAGATAAACAAGCATTTTTTTGATATTAAACAAGCAATTCAGGATATTGAAGAATTTACTAAAAATATATCTTTTCAATATTTCAAAAATGAAAAAATTATTCAATCAGCAGTTGAAAGAAAATTTGAAATTATTGGAGAAGCTCTTAACCGAGTAAAGAAACTTGATGAAAAAATATTAGATAGAATATCTGATTCTCATAAGATAATTGGATTAAGAAATGTTATTATTCATGGTTATGATATAATTGATGAAAAGATTATCTGGGATGCTATTCAGTATAATTTGCCTAAACTAAAAATAGAAATTATTGCACTGATGGATGTCTAACACTGTCATCAATATGAACATCAGACTTTATTGTTACTGCCAAATGTATTTGCTCATGCATGTGAATATTTTTCGAGTTTTTTAATAAAAATTAAATACATGAAATTCCGTAAAGGAATATGTTCTTTAGGCTTTCTACTTGCAAAACCCAATCCCTTTAATATTATTTGCAAATGATTTTTAAGGAGCGAGCTTGTGAAAAGATTTTTAAAAAAAGTATGAAAAAAGATATTATTGAGTTATACCCTCACCCCCAGCCCCTCTCCCAGAGGACGAGGGGAGAATTTTTAAAGGAGCTTTTTTTGTATAAAAAGACAATGTTGGCAAGGGAGCTTAGGAAGGCTGCTACACATAAAAAAGTGATTGTTTGGAAAATTTTTAAAAATAGAACATTTTGTTATTTAAAATTTAAGAGGCAATATGTAATATAAGGATTTGTTGTTGGTTTTTCTTGTCATGAGTTAAATTTGGAAATTAAAATTAATAGCAAGATTTATGATAAATAAAAGATTGTAATGAAGCCAGGCAAATGATTATCGAATCTAAAAATATTTACTTTATAAAAATTAAAATGAAGAGATAAATCATGACTTAAATATTTTACTTAATAAAATAAAGACTTATATGGAGACTCCCTCTCCAGTGGGAGAGGGCCGGGGTGAGGGCTTTATAGTATAATGCAAATATGTTAAAAAAAATACTTTTGACATTAGCAAATGATTTTTAAGGAGCAATCTTATGAAAAGATTTTTATGGATAATGATTTTTGTTGTGATGGCGGGGAACCTTTTTG
>CAYPTZ010001146.1:0-1500 GCA_964413395.1 uncultured archaeon
TTTTTCAATTTTTGAAATGACTTCTATAATTGTTATTTAAATATGTATTTTTTAGTGATATAGGGACTTTGCATCGCTCTCAATAATGCTTCATAATTTAGATTGAAATTCAATTTTTGACCAATGTGAAAATCATTGTCAATTACATTGACGATTAGATAATCACTTGATCCTCCAAGTATTTTTATATTTTCTATTGGAATTAATCCATTTATTGCAGTATCCTGTCTGCCAAAATCTAAAAGAGCTTGGATTCTGATTTTATCTTCCTTTATTTTTCCTTCCCCATTTCCATCATTCATTTGAATATCTTGAACTAGTTCTCCAAATGCGTTCGATACAATTTTATGGTTATTATTTATAATTCGCTTCTTCAATTCAACTATTTCTGCTGTCAATTTAAAAGCATCGGTATAGAGGTTCGGAATAGGAGCAAATTTAATTGTTTCTTTTCCAAGAAAAATAGCTTCACCAATTCTTAAATTATTAATTGCTCCGAGATTTTTATTAGAGATAAACCAGCTATAATTTGCAGAATTCCCTCCAGAAACAAATTTAAGATCCAAACGAAACTTTTCCCTAATCAATTTGGCACAATTGGACAATTCTTCCATATTATCTTTAGTTGGAATGATTCCTCGAAAACATTTCATATTTGTACCGATTCCACTCAATTTTATATTTCTTAAAGATAAAATCTCTTTGACAAAGAATTCAAGATTTGATTGATTAATACCTTCCCTAATATCCCCCATATCTATCATAAGAATAATATTATGTATCTTTTCTTGTTTTAATGCTTCTTTTGCAAGTAATTTGATAGTTTCTAGTTCTGAATTAACACTATAATCTGCATATTCAATAATTAAAGGGATCTCAGAACGACTTGGGACACGAATTAACACAAATTGAGCATTTACCCCATCTTTTTTCATCTTAATAATGTTACTAATTCTTGAATCCCCGATATATTCAATTCCTCCTTTAGTAAGGGATTCAGCAATAAGTGGATCTCCCTGAGTTACTTTATTAATTCCAATAATTGAGATATTTCGCACAGCAAAAAGATTTTTTATAACTTTTGCATTATGTTGAATTTTAGCTAAATTAATTTCAAGGATCGGCATAATTTTTCACAAATTAAAGATTTTTAACAATTTGGATACTCATAAATTTTCTTTCTGATACTATCCTAATCTGATTAAGGTTTCTTTTACAATTTCATCTAAAAACACGCTACTTTTTTTATTTTGTGCTTTTGCCATAAATCCCATATAGCTATGAGGTTTTTCTATTGGGGTACACATTAATCCAGCAAAACAATTAATCTCTAATAGATGTGGACCATCTTTAGACAAAATCATATCTATTCGCCCATAATCTTTAATACCCGCAATTTTATATGCCGAAATTGCTAAATCTTGCATAATTTGTGTTTCTTTTGCTGTCAATTTTGCAGGACATTGAAAGCTATCACTATCTAACTCTTTTTTATCAAAC